>CAZPUO010000183.1:0-5664 GCA_964589745.1 uncultured Methanotrichaceae archaeon | reverse complement strand
ACTTAATGCTTAAGACTTAATCCTTAATGATAAATGAAACTATGCATAAATTAAAGCAGGATGTTAATCAAGCTTAGGTCCTATACGAAACTAACCGCTATCATCAGAAGGATACAACCTGATAAATGAAGCAAAACTAAGTCCACCTTTTATTGAACATCTACCCTCAACAAGATACATTAAGCCTTAAGGCTTAATCCTTAATAGATACTCTCTTAAGTCTTAAAGATTAATACTTAATGCATGGAAGTAGTAGCAATAGCCAATCAGAAGGGAGGTTGTGGCAAAACGACCACTGCAGTTAATCTATCTGCCTGCCTTGCGACCAAAGGGAAAAAAGTCCTACTAATCGACCTGGACCCCCAAGGATCGGCTACAACCCATCTAGCGATCAGTAATTTTGAAAACACCATGTATGAGGCCATGCTGGGCGACCTCAGCCTATCGCAGCTCACCACACCCACAGAGATCAACGGCTTAGATATCATCCCTGCAGATAAGCGACTAGGGAAAGCTGAGATGGAGATTGCAGGCAAATCCATTGCCAGAGAGCGGATACTAAAGCCGAAGATTCAAACTCAAAATGGTTACGATTTTATCATCATCGACACGCCGCCCAATCTTGGATTTTTAACCATTAATGCGATGGTGGCCAGCGACACCGTGCTAGTGCCGATACAGACAGAATTCTTCGCGATTCAAGGGCTTTCTATGATTCTGGATTTGGCAAAGGCAATCTCTGAGGGACTCGGCCAAGACCTGAAGCTAAGATATTTACTGACCATGTATGACGCCAGGACAAAGATGGGCAAAGAGGTAATCACGCGGGTTCGTGAACTCCTCGGAGAGGATGTATTCAAGGTCGTTATCCCCAGAAGCATCAAGCTGGCTGAAGCTCCGAGCTATGGAAAGCCCATTCATTTGATAGATCCTGAAGCTCCGGCGGCAAAAGCATATTCACAGCTCGCAGATGAGGTGATTCAATGACAGGAGACTTGATGGACCGGGTATTTGGTGACATTAAGACTAAAAAGTCAGAAGCATTAAGTGATAAAACATTAAGCAAGCAAACATTAAGTGAAGATACATTAAGCCTTAATGCATTAAATATTAAGCTCATTGATGAGGCTATAGCGGCTGCGAATAGCAAGCGGCGAATGATAGGTGTGTGGAGTCCAATTATAGCGGCTGCCATGTGGTATTTGAAAGGGACCATCCCCCGATTCTCTATCAGCGAAGTAGCAAGCCACTGGATTGAAGAGGGTTTAGAGCGAGATTATCCTGAATTAGTGAAGAAGATACGAGAAGGGATTAGGAAATAAGTAGCAATCCTGGAGAGGATAACCGATGAACGAAAAAGAGAAGACAACAACAAAACAAGGCCCACCGCAGTTTATCCCCAAGCTCAAGGGCAAGAAGGTCATTATCCGCCTGGTCTCTGGAGGCCAGCCAGTTACCGGGACCATCGAGGGCTACAACCCCTATGAGATCCTCCTCCAGACGGCAAAAGGGCAGCTACTGGTCTTCAAGCACGCCATTGCCACGATTGAAACTGTGGATGAGCCAAAGGGGTACAGCTATGGCGGATAAGAGAGAACTAAAATAGGTTAACGAATACATATCAAGGGTGACATGAAGCTGAAAATCAAGATCACTGGTCCAAAAGTGCATGATGTAGGCTACAGGTACTTCCTGATGAGCATGGCCATGACAAATAGAATCCGGATGTTTGAAGCCCATAATATAGAGAGCAATGAAGGTGATGAGGTCTTGGTCTTTCTTGACGGCGATGAAGAGACAGTTAAAGCCTTTCGCACCCTAGCCGAAACCAAGCGCCCTGCCCGCTCAGAGGTATCGAGCATTGCCTTTGAGGATTATGATGGCGGTGTCATGAAGATAGGAGAGTTTGCCCAATTCTGCTCTATAGTCCAACTGAACAAAGCCATCCCGGTCCTCCTGGATATGAGAGATGACCTCAGAGCGGTTCGGGAGAATACAGATATAATCCCTCAAATAAGTGAGGACATCAAGGCAGTACGTAAAAATACCGACACAATTCCCCAGGTACTGGAAGAAATCAAAGGCATGAGGGAAGACATTCAACCAGGATATGGAATGACTCTTAGACAGGTACAGGCTGATGTCAGAGCGATAAAAGAACGGCTCGGGATGCATTGAGCTTGCCGCTAAGCCAGGAAGGAAGAGTCCTTCGTATGCTGGCCAGGACTAAGAGATGGTGGCGGTTCTGGAAATAGGCTCTATTCCAACCAGAACTCCTGCGGCCATAGCCCATTTTCTTTAGAGCCCGTATCATCAGCCGGGAAGCGGTTCTGTATCATCTCATCCACCTCTGAGAGCCTGACCCGGAAGACCTCAGCCAGAATCTCTTTGGCCGTCTGGAGCTCCAAGGCCTTTGGATTCATCCGAGAAGTGCAATGCACCACAGCTCTCTTCTGTGACCTTATTAGCTGCTCAAGAACTCCTGCCATAGTATGTCTATACTGCGTGTAAGGATAAGTAGTTTCGCCGGAAAAAGATAGCAGCAAAGCATTTTTACATAAAGGGAACGCTAGAATAACATACAAAGAGATGGATGAACCCATGAGACTTACTAAAGCCTTCTTTGTGTTGCCTCTGATGCTCCTGATTGCCCTGGCCTCAAGCATGCCAGATGAAGCCGTGATCTCTCTGTCAGTAAATAAAGAGGTGAATGGTGACGGGCATCTTTGAAGGGATTATAGTCTTGGTCGATACAAGATGTCCCCTCACCAATTATTGCATAGTAACATAAGATATATATTTCTTTTGTTATGTGAAACTTCGTGGCCTAAGGAAAACCATGCCTGGTATTGGGGAGGCAACATGAAAATTCAGGCATATAGAATATAGAGCGGCGATAGATCAAGATCATCGGAATCGTGATGAACACTATCACTACAGGAAATATTAGTAACATACATGAGTAATTGTTTTGTGGCCCGGAATAGGGTCCAAGCAACTTTGGGGAGTAGCATGGTACTCCGGGCCACTTGTATATAGGACGAAGATGTTTATGAAGGCTGTTGGATGGGTAAGAGCGAAGGGGGATATCTTGATGGTAGAACAATGGGCTTCCCTTCGCCAAAGGATCATAAGCAACAAACATGAATAATTACTTTATGGCCCGGAGGGAAAAGCCACACCATTCTTGAGGAGAGTAGCATGGGACTCCGGACCAATTGGGCATAGATCGATGGCGTTTATGAAGGCTACGGGAGACGAGAGCAATCTGGTAAATGGACAAAAAAAGCAAAAACAATTTTACTTGCTACGGGATCTTCTCGCGACAGTTGGCTTAGGTTTTTCTTGGTTTATCGAGTCGGTCCGGCTTCTTCTTGCCACTCGTGTTTCTCCCTTATTTTCAATCATATTTATCAGTACTTAAATTGCGCTAATAAACCTTATAAAACTTTCGTAACTCTTATAATCTGAGGTGCTTACAATTACTACCAATTCTAGGATCACCTGGCTGTTGCTTTGCTTCTAGTTTATTTAACAGTATATTCGATTTGTTGCTCTTAATATGGGTCTAAGGATTTTCGTTTTATTTGGCAACGATCTGGAGTGATTATCTATCCAGCCTAATACATAATATTCGGATGTTAATATAATAGAAATGAAACCGAAAAGGCATTAGCAAGTAAACTAAAGCAAGCATCAAACGGTTATTATCCCTCTTGTGGTATAGAGTCTAAATTTGGGCACTTGGTGAATGTGGACGAAGGGTGGGGGTATGAGGTCAGATAGAATTATGGGTATCCCTTCGCCCAGGATCATAACGACAAGCATGAATATTTGTTTTATGGCCCGGAAGAAATCAAACTATTTGAAGGGATAGCATGAGGCTCCGGGCCGATTGGATATAGGGAGAAGGGGTTTATGATGATTGTGGGATGAACGAGGCAATGATACCTATGGCACTTCGCGGCCATGTGGCCCAGCTCACACAAAGCATTTCGCAGTTTGCCCTGAAGCCTGGGGATGAGGAGATCAAGAAAAAGGGATGGTGGCGGTTCTGGAAAAGAGGATAACCATGGATGACAAACCTACAGCAAAGAAAAGAAAGCCACTGATAAACGGATTCATCCCCAAGTTCAAGGGCAACTGGTGGAACTAGGAACAGATCTCCTCCGCACTCCGCAGGGTTTCCAAGGCCCGCTCTCCGGCTGGAGTCGTCTTATAGATGGTCTTATCGCCCTTGGTGGCCTCGATAAGCCCCTTTTTCTGTAGCAACTCTAGATGGACATTTACGGTATGGAAATTCAAATTTACCAGATAAACTATCCGGGTTTTACTTGCATCGTCTTTGCATAAATCGAGAATTTGTGCGATGATCTGTTCTTTGTTTCTTTTGGGAGGCATGTGATATTAGATCAGTATCTTACATACTTATAAAAGTTTCTTTGGTTGTCGCTCTTATGTAGCTAGCCACATAAGAAGCAGCCGGCAGACATTTTCATAAAACCTAGAAAATTATTTTCTTTAATGCCCAAGGATCAACGATCTTCCGACATGGTGGATTACCGACACGGCCACAGATGGCTTGATGAGCCTGAGATGGATGGGGGCGAGAGGGCAAAGGTTGGATAGTGGATAATGGCCTTTTTCCTTCGCCCAGCAGTCTACAAGCAACAAACATGAATAATTGCTTTATGGCCCGGAAGAAAACAAGCTTTTGGGGAAAGCAATGAGATCTCCGGGCCGATTGGATATAGACAAAGAGGTTTATGAAGGCTCTGGGATAAATGAAAGACCCGGAAAAAAAACGAAAAACTTGGGAGTATGATCGAAGTTTTCCGGGTCACTTGGATATAAGGCGAAGATGTTTATGAAGACTGTGGGATAGCTGAAATTTAGTTCAATTGAACTTTGAACCAATTTTCTCTTATCTCCTTAGAATGACTGATTATAATATTTTATTCTATATTTATCTCTATCTCAAAGTAATCAGTATCATTAAACCACGTAAATTCCCACGCGATCAATGCAGATTCCAAGCCTTATAGAAAGAGGCCCAAATTAGTTAAAGGTTCAATTGAACTAATTCAGTCTTTAATATAAAGGACCGATTTTCTTCTATCTGAGTGCAACGGCTTGACCTCGATGTACTCACCCATTGAGGAAAGGAGCATCGAGAATAGTTCTTTGCTTAAGTGCATCTTCTGGCGCGCATCCTTCGCCAGCATCTTGCCACCATTGGCCGCGAGCAAGGCTCTGAGAATCTCGCCCCTATCTCTCTGTAGTGGCTGTGGCTCGATCTTCTCCAGCCGCGCCAGTCTTTGCCTATCAAGGGCAATATCTAGTGCCAGGCGCTCTATATCGGCCTCCTGGCTGGCTCTGAGGGCCTGGAGCTCATGCAGAATGGGTGCTGTGGCCTGCCTGATGATCTCCTGGAGCTGGCTGGAGGTAAGCACAAAAACGGATTCTTCTGAAGGCGGTTCAAAATCGGCTTGCATCGCTGTGGACGCAAAGCTATTTATTCTAGCTGAGGCTATTTCTGACATAAGGTATTCACCTGCACGGTGTTTTCTCCTGTCAGGGTGCTTGGTACCACCCTGGCCGGAAACCAATTTTATTACAACTATTATTCAGATGGATTATTCAAATTATTATTAAAGCTATTGG
>CAZPUO010000182.1:0-5671 GCA_964589745.1 uncultured Methanotrichaceae archaeon | reverse complement strand
TGTAGTTTGCGCTTGAAAGCTGGTTGGAGCGAAAAGCTATTACTGCATCATCATCCACAGGGGGAGGGCTTGGCCAGGGATACCTTGTTTCGGCTAGGCGGGAGATGGGGAATAATTGGCTAAGAAAGCGAAGCATAGCGATGCCGTTATGACCGGAATCCTCGTTACCAGGTTCAAAATGGGCCAGATAGATGTCGAGGACCTGGAGGAGATGGCGGCCGACACGATCAAGGCAGAGAGGGCTTCAGCGGCGAAGAAGGTGCTGGAAGCGGTAAGGGACTCGCCTGAGATCCAGCGCCGAGAGAAGGCCCTTCAGATGATCTAAGCGCTCGATATCCTTTATGAGAGTGACCGGAAAGTCGTTATCCTTAACCTCAATCGATGCATTAGATTTAAATCCTCGATTTAATATAAGGATATGGAATGTGGTATGAATGACGCGATTTGCCTTTCTGTTCTTAATTCTAACCCTTTTCAGCATGACAGCTCTTGCCCAGGATTGGCTGGAGGGGGGCTATGTGGGCTCTCCGAACTATGGGGAGATCAGGCAGTACTTTACAGACCCTATATTCTACACAAGAGTTCCAGTTTCTCAGCCTTTGAGTTTCTATAGACCCTACAGGGGAGCAGCCATTTTCAGTGAACCGCTCTATTTGGGAAAGTTCACAGCCCGATCAGCGCCGCTGGCCTTTCAGAGTAACGCCTATAAGAACGTCTATCCTTTTTACGCCGAGCAGTCCGATTTCAGAAACAAATCGCTGGCAGCAATGCAGTGGGAACCTTTCGAGAAGAACTGGACGACTACCATGAGCTATGCTACAGGCAAATCATCTTTAAGAGTCTTTGAAGGAGGGGCTTGGAAAAATTTGTGAAGGAATGAGATTGCTTTCAGCTAGCCTGACCTTCTGGAGACCAGAAACCTTCATTTTAAAGAAAACTTGAAGCCGAAGCTTCAAATCTCACCCAGCTTCTCGGTGCCTACCTTCTTGACCTGGGGCTTCCAGATCTTGTCCGACATCCAGGCCGGGGCGCTCTTGGGTTTGTCCACCTGCACCCTCGATCCCTCGAAGAGGTGCACTTTCTTCGTGCCTCGCTCCCGGAGCCTGATGTCTGTGTAGCCTCTGTTTGCCGCCTTCAGGGCTGCCTGGCGGGGCGACTTTCCCGTGAAAACGCCGATCTCGTCTCCATCCTTGTCTCGCAGGGCGAAGTTTCTTGGTTCTTTTTCTTTCTCGGGTATGGTAATGCCTCCTACACAATTTATAGATGGGTTTTGATGAATTAGTATATTAATTTAATCCAGAAATGGGATTGCAGAGGGCGCAGGAAGGCTGCGCAGGCCGAGGATGCTGACCTGTAGAGCTCCGGGCCTGGCTAGGGTGGAGGATCTGAGCGTATTCCGGGTGAAGGAGGAGACCAGGAAAGAGCTCGAGTACTGGCATGCTGCATGGATGGTCGAGGGCAAGATTGCCAGGCTCTTGGAGCTGATAGGCAGAATCACGGTTATCCGGGAGGAGATGTTCTCTCATAAAAACTTATATTGTTTCCCGTTGTTGCTCTCCATTGGGACATAGGAGGGAAAAAGAGTGGTATCGCTCACCGTCTACGATGGAGCCAACGGCATAGGCGGCAATAAGATCTACCTGGAGGAGAAAGAAAATGGGGTCTTCCTGGACTTCGGGAAGAACTTTGGCAAATACGGATCTTTCTATGAGGAATTTCTGAAGAGCCGGGATACTCGTGGCATTCACGATCTTATGTACCCACGGGTGCCGGAGATCACGCGCTCTCAATACTCCATCCAGGCAATTGATGTTTTGTTCTCCAGCCCTATCATCAGCTCCAGCGACTTCGCAATAAAATCCAAGATTCCTAGCAGAACCGCGCAAAGGATTGTCCAGAGATTGAAGCGGGAGGGAATCTTGCGCCTGCTTCGGGAAGGAACAGGAAGCCGTTCTCCGGTATATCTGTTCCCAGAGCTTCTCGATATAACCGAAAGAGAGGATACCAGAAAAGATATCCGATGAGGTCAACCCCACAGTCTTAGATGAATGATGTGAGGATACTGACTGCATCGTTCGGGAAATTTGCGAGCCGTCCATGACGCAAGCCCCTCATCTCGCGTCACATATGGCTATGATATGACGCACAAATCAATTTGTCTGTCATACATGACGCGAGAGATATCATAAGTTCCACTGAATGCAAAAATGCTCAGAAACGGGCCCCGAGCACCAGCGCGAGCTTCGAGGCACGATACTGAGCGCTCTTAGCGCATGAAAGATCTCCAGAGAAGATGCATCGGACATTTACGCGATATTGAATAGACAGAACCTGGTTGCCGGGAGGAGGAAGAAGGGGCTCGCTCCGGAATATTAAGCCCAGAAAAGGCAACAGCAGAGTCCTTCAACATTGATCTATGATATTATGCATAGATTCTAAATGATATCATAGACCTATCTCACTTTCACCCCGCCCCAGATTGCCCTTTAACCCCCCAATTGCTCGCCATCCTCAACTATGGAAATAGAACTCCACATGGCTGTCTCCCTGCTCCCGGAGACATCAATGTCCTGATTGCCCCCGTGGAGATGCTAATCGAGGCCCTGAACAGCCAGCTCACCATGCAGCGCTACAAGATCCTCTATATCTGTGGAAACTACTCCCGCATTCTCAGCTGCCTGGATCGCAATTTCACCGAGCTGGATGTACGCCGGGCCTTCACCTCCTTCCAGCTCATGATCATCCTGGAGGAGAACCACCACAGCCTCCTGATCGTCGAGCACGACCCGATGCTCTACGAGGACGCTAAGGAGATGGTGGAATACGTGGCCCAGGCTCTGAAGCAGACCTCCAAGGAGGCGACTGTCCTGCTCTATGCGCCTGCGCTGGACCCAAGCCTGCAGAAGATGGCCGAGCTGGCCGACAGGGTGTTCTGCTTCTACGAGGGGCAGACAAGAGGCCAGAAGGCGGAGGCGAGGATGCCAGGCGCCCAGAAGACCCTGGAGGCATACTCATGAGGTGGCCCTGGAGGAGGGAGGCAAGGCTCATCGAGCCCAGGAGGACAGTCAACACCAGAGCCATGGAGCTAGAGACGGCCAAGGAGATCCTGGCGGAGATCTTCCACGCCAGGCCTGCGGACGTGGAGGAGATGATCCAGAGGAGGCTGGAGAAGAGGGACTGGCTCGAAGAGAAGAAGATCTGGCCGGAGGAGCGCGAGGAAGGGCTGTGGCCAGCGACGTTTTGCCTGGGAGAGTAACCATGGGCCGAAGTTTCGAGAGCGTTAGGATGGGGGTGAAGGAGGTCTCGGCCAGGTGGCTGAAGGCCAGCCGGGCCTTGAAGAAAGAGGACCAGGTTTACGGGCAGAAGCTGGCAGAAATGGCCAATAAGCACTCCAGCGAGGCCTTCTATGCGCTAGATGATCCGCTGGAGGCGGCGGTGTTTTCGGTGCTGGTGGAGATGGTGAAAAGGCGAGCGGAGGAGGAGGAGACGAGTAGGGAGACTAGATCGAATAGTTGAGCATGAAGTTACACGTAGCAATTTATACAATTATTAGTGAAGCATCAAGATCATGCCAAGCAGCATTGGGCCAACTACCTATTCAGGTACACTCTGGAATGGTTAGTCGACAATTGCCTGATCTTAACTTTCGATATCAGCTAAAGCCAAAATGCGCTGTATAATCCGCCGCGTAACATCGGGGGTTACAAGATCAGAAAGACGTTTATAAAATAGCATTTGAGTTTTGAAGATGATAAAAATGAAAAATTGATTTTACAAGTTACACGTACCCATGCAGGTTCAGGATCAGTCTGACTTTTGCATATAAGGACGAGGCATGACGGGGACAGAACTTGCTAGTAGTCATCCAATTCCTCTTCATCGGTCAATTCCTCGTCTGCTTCTTTTACGTTATGCACAATAAGCCCTATCTGTCCTACGAGATAATTATGTATACCAGCTAAGGTAAGGTTGTAAACTGGCTGCTTATGATTCTCACTGCAAACACTGTGCAATTTCTTCCACTGACCATCTCTACTCATCACGCTATCCCCGATCTTAAGCTTCTTAGCCGGAACCCAATGACCGGTATAGAAGCGATGTTGAGGTGTGCAACAAATCTTTTCCTTACCAAAATCCAGCACTTGGACTTCTTGCTTTAGAGCCATATGGATGCCCATTACTTTCTGACGTACCAACTTGTTTGCCATCTTATCAAAGGAAATATACCTCGGTTTTGACCTGAATCTGATCAATAGGGTCAGTCCATGTGGTGTGGCAACGAGGGTACCTTTCACAAAGCAACCAGAAACTGGTTCTCCTCCGGGCGTTTCTTCCGGTGGCTCTTCTGGTGGTAGTTCTTCTGCTAATTCCCATGGAGGCTTTTCCCCTTCCTCCGAAAATTGGCCTGTCCAACCACGATCGAGCATTGAAATCTCATCCTGTGCTTTCTTAAAATGCCCCAAAAGATCATTTAATGTGTATAAAGACTATTTATATATTAAATATCTTAATTTAATTTGAACGGGCATGCCAGGTTGTAACATAATTGGATCAAACATCTCATCAAAAGCTTTCTTTGTTGCCTCCGAAGCTTTCTTATATGCAGTTTGACCCTTAGTCGGTGTCCCCGCCTCCGGGCCCTCTGGACCAGAAGACTCCCCAGCATAAGGCATTATTTTCTCATTCGACCATTCATTTACGCATTCAATTATAAAATCATCAAAACTTTTAGTCGTCTTCGTAATGATCGTTGCCCTCGGACTAGCCTCTAGCGTCATTACTGCCATCATCACAGCGCTTCTGCTAGTGGAGCTGGTCAACTGCATGCCTCTGCATCGCAAGTCCAAGATAAACATCGTAATAATAGCATGCTCCTCCATAGGTCTTGGAGCAGTGCTTACCTCGCTGGGAGAGCCGCTCTCCACCATAGCCATCTCGAAACTGCAGGGCGCGCCTTATCACGCAGGCTTCTTCTTCCTCTTGGAGAAGCTCGGGTTGTACATAATACCTGGCGTACTGGCCATGGGCGTGCTGGGAGTTATCCTCACGGGGGAGGCGACCAAGCAGGAGTGCATAACAACCACTGAGGACACAGAGACGCTCAGAGATGTTGGGTTGAGGGCTGCAAAGGTCTACATCTTCGTCATGGCGCTGCTGTTACTGGGAGCAGGCATGAAGATCATCATAGACAAATACTTCACTGCGATACCTTCTGAAGTGCTCTTCTGGTTGAACATGGTCTCTGCGATCCTAGACAACGCGACTTTAACTGCGGCTGAGATAGCTCCAAGCTTGTCTCTGGCCCAGATCAGTGCCGCGTTGATGGGGCTGCTCATCGCAGGTGGCATGCTCATACCAGGCAACATTCCCAATATAATCTCTGCGAACAAGCTCGGCATCACATCCAAGGAGTGGGCTCGCCTTGGCATACCACGTGGACTGGTTGTTATGCTGATCTACTTCGTGTGGATCTTCTACATATCCTTAGGCCCGTTATCGGGCTGAATTTTTTGGGCGCTTTTTATATTTATTTTTGCAATGATGTCTATATGGTGGATATGCTTTTAAAGATTTTATCAGTTAAATTGGATATTTTGACGGAATCTCGAATAGATGTTTATTATGATTAATTATTAACAATTAATCCGTCTTTTGCTTTTGTCCTATGTAG
>CAZPUO010000181.1:0-5709 GCA_964589745.1 uncultured Methanotrichaceae archaeon | reverse complement strand
AAAATAAAAAGGCAGAATAGCGGTTGATAACGTTGTGAAGTGGATTATTCTCGACCGACACGCGGATTGCATTCCTGAAAGACATACTCTTGGCAACGGTAAATATAAATGTCATCTCAGTAAATGGATATTCATTAATTCATAAAATTTTGGTTTATGGAGCACGACCATCATACATAAATGTTTGACCTGAGGAACCCTACTTTGGGGGGAGGGTCTTTATCCATCAGTGGGAAAACTATTTTTGCGGGTAGTTTCATTTGGGTCTTGATCTCGCTGACTCAAGAACAAGGAAGGCTTGGAGTTCAGGTGAATCTATGGACCGAGAAATAAAGATCATGCTGGTGGAGGACAATCTTGAGGACGCAGCCTTTACGAAGCGACTCCTGAAATTCAACCGCTTAAACGGGGATCTGGTTCTGGCTACCAGTGGTCGAGAGGCTATGGAATCCCTGGCGAGACTGCACAATGAAGGAAATCCACCAAACCTTATTTTACTGGATATAAACCTTCCGGACATCAGCGGCATCGACCTCCTCACCAAAATAAAAGAGGACACACGCTTTTGCAAAATCCCTGTGGTCATCCTCACAGGATCCAACGAGGACCAGGACATTCAGAAGAGCTACGACCTGGGAGCAAGCAGCTACCTGGTCAAGCCTATATCCAACGACGCCCTGATGCTCGTCATCGAGAAGCTATTTCATCCCTGAGGCCAATTGCCTTACCACCCCGAGATTTCTCGAATCATCTCGGCGGGAATTCACAGGCGTCTCCAGAATCATGGGCAGTCCTTTCATGGCCGGACAACCAAGGATCGTCCTGAATCCCTGCTCTCCTATCTGCCCCAGACCTATGTGTTCGTGCCGATCCAGCCTTGAGCCCAAGGACCCTTTGCAATCGTTGAGGTGAAGAAGTTTCAACATCTGTAGGCCAATGATGCGGTCAGACTGATCCAGAGTCGCTTCAAGGCCATCCGGAGTTATCAGCTCATACCCTGCGGCGAAGAGATGACAGGTGTCCAGGCAGACGCCTAAGCGCCGCGTATCCAAGGAATCGATGATGGCAGCTATATCATGGAAGGATCCACCCATACTATTTTTCGTCCCGGCCGTATTCTCCAAGAGCAGCACAACATCGTTTTCAGCAGTTAAGAAGGCCGTCTCCAGCGCACTTACGATCCTGCCTAAGCCCTGCTCCCAGCCCGCACCCAGATGGCTTCCCAAATGAGTGACCAGGTAAGGTATGCCGAGCTTTTCGCACCGCTTCAGCTCCGTCGCGAGAGCCTCTACCGATTTTGCATAAACATCCTCTTTCGGAGAAGCCAGATTGGGCAGATAGGGCATATGGTCCACTGCCAGGTCCAGGCCTGATTCCTTGAACTTGGCAACAAAGCGCTCGGCCTCATCGTCTGAAAGAGACCTTGACCTCCAGCACCGCGGATTGCTGGAGAAGATCTGAAATATATCGCATTTTGCAGCCTTTGCTCTGTCCACAGCCCTGTCCACACCTCCGGCGACGGAGACGTGTACGCCCAATCGCACCATGAACCCATTTCAAGGAATTCCTGCCAGATCAACCTGACCCAAGACAAAATATTGATATCAACATCGACAATAACGGGTCCAAATCAATCGCGATGCCGATGATGACTAAATCACTCTGATCCGATGATGAGCCCTATGAGTTCTGAGGCATGCGATTAGAAATGATTTGGAAAAGCGACGATCCCCGTCGGTGCTCGAAAATGAGAGTTAGAGGGCTATTGTGCCCCATCCGCCATCCTTGCTCTGGCCCATCGATCTATGTTGTCTATCAAGTTCAGTTCTATTATCTTTCGGGCATCATAGAGCATCTCTGCCACATCATTCAGTGAGAAGCTCTTCTTCTGCCCCATCCTATCGACCACATCGATGGCCTCCAGAGGCATGGATTTGGCCTGCCCCCTCATCAACATCGCCAGATCAGAGCAAGCATTTTTGAGATATTTTATCGAGTAGTCGGATGTGGGCTTCCTATCGGTGAGGTTCTTGTTGACCTCTTTGATGGACCAGCATATGGTGAGGATATCCCTGTACATCTTGGCACCTCCCCAATGATCTCCGGGAAGTATATTTAAACGCTGTGGAGAAAAGGTGGGGCTGGTGAGATTCGAACTCACGATCGACGGGTCTCTCCGATACTGAAGTGTCCAGCCGAAGAAACGGTGGCTGATACAAATCATTTCAGTGCTCCAACGGATCATCAACGGCCTCCCCGTCGAGAGGCCTCAGCAGACCCGTTGCTCATCATCAAATTATACCGCTGGAGCCCGTCGCCCTACCTGGCTAGGCCACAGCCCCGTTTAAAGCGGGCCGAGAGGGATTTGAACCCCCGACCTAAAGGTTAAGAGCCTTTCGCTCTGCCTGACTAAGCTACCGGCCCGGACCCTTCCAACGTCGATGCTGGATATATACATTTCGGATGAGCCCGGCGCATGCTTTTGTTAGAGCTTAGCGATGAAACAAGTGGATCTGATAGGCGCGTGCAAAAAAAGATCTGCGCAGGGAGAGAGAACGTTCAGAAGACGTTGATGTACCTTTCGATCTCCCAGGGGTGGACGTAGGTGTTGTACGCCTCCCACTCCAGCATTCCCAGGCGCATAACATTACCAAAGACATGCTCGCCCAAGGCGGCACGTACCACCTTATCCTCTTCCAGGTAGTCCAGGGCCTCCTTCAGGTTGGCTGGCAAGGTCTCAATGCCCAGGGACCTGCGCTCAGATTCGCTGAGCTCATAGACATTGAGATCCACAGGGTCTTCCGGATCGATACCCCGCCTGATTCCATCCAGACCTGCGGCCAGGATTACAGCAAAGGTCAGATAAGGATTGCAGGTTGGGTCGGGAGACCGGAACTCCAGGCGCGTGGAAAGGCCGCGACCTGCGGGGATGCGTATGAGCGAGGACCGATTCGGCCCAGACCAGGTTATGTAAACTGGGGCTTCGAAACCCGAGACCAGGCGCTTATAGGAGTTGATAAGGGGATTAGCTATGGCGGTTATGGCGCAGGCATGCTCCAGGAGACCTCCCACAAAGAACCGGGCCAGATCGCTGATGTTCGTGGCAGTTTCGGAATCGTAGAAGGCATTCTCATCACCGCGGAACAAGGATATGTTCGCGTGCATGCCCGTGCCGGCTGCCCCAAAGACCGGCTTGGGCATGAAAGTTGCGCGCAACCCCTGCTGCATGGCGATGGTCTTGGTGACATACTTGAAGGTGACCACCTTATCAGCATTTTTCAGCGCATCATCGTAAACGAAGTCGATCTCGTGCTGGCCGCGAGCCACTTCGTGATGCGAGGCTTCAATTGTGAAGCCCATCTGCGTTAAGGCTCTTATGATATCGCGCCGCACATCTTCGGCCAGGTCCATGGGGCCGAGATCGAAGTAACCGCCAAAGTCGTGCGGCGTGGTAGCAGAACCACCGTTCTGCTTCTCAAAGAGAAAGAACTCCAGCTCCGGGCCGACGTTCATCTTGTAGCCCATTTCCGTGGCTATCTCCAGCTGCCTGTGCAGGACAAAACGAGGATCGCCTTCGAATGGCTTCCCGTTGGGAAGATGAACATCACAGATGAACCGGCCCTCGTTGGAGCCATCCTTGGACCGCCAGGGAAGAAGGCTGAAAGTGGAGAGGTCGGGTCGAAGAACCATATCTGACTCCTGGATCCTGGCAAACCCCTCGATCGATGAGCCATCGAAGGATATGCCGCTCTTCAGCGCCTTTCCCATTTGTGAGGCGGGAATTGCCACATTCTTCACTATCCCTTGAATATCCGTGAACTGTAGCCGGATGAACTCTACGTTCTTCTCCTGAATGGTCTTCAGAATCTGCTCTTGGGAATACACAAATCATCATCTCCTGCATGCACACACTGGCATGCTGCTGCAAGGGCGGCACCCTTGACAGCCCGCAAGATCAAAGCCTTATGCTTCTAATGGCCGAGTGCGTTATGAAGACTTATGAACATGGGCTTGACATCGAGTTTTATATAACTAACCTATCGGAAGAGACTCTGGGCCCCGGGAATCACGCCGGATGCAAATATCCTTATCTAGGGTTATACGCCTCATGAGATCCTAATGTCCAGCAAGAGAGTTCTGGTAGTTGATTCGGGAGGCAGAGGAAACGCCATAGCCCATGCCTTTGCCCGGAGCGCAGCCGTCGAGACCGTATACGTCGCCCCAGGCAATGCTGGCAGCGAGATGATGGCGAAGTGCCGCCTCGCAGGGCAAGGCAAAGCTTTGAAGTCGATTTCAGAACTGCTCGATTTTGCAAAGAGAGAGGGCATAGATCTGACCTTTGTAGGCCCTGAGGGCTACCTCTCCGAAGGGATTGTCGACATCTTCCAGGAAGAGGGCCAGAGGATCCTGGGCCCCAGGAAAGAGGCAGCAATACTAGAGGGGAGCAAGTGCTATACCAAGGACCTTCTCAAGAGCCTTAGGGTACCAGTGCCGCCCTGTCAGAACTTCGACAATGCCGATATGGCCAGAGAGTACGCGCGAGCCTACTGCGCCGAAAACCCTGGGAAGGGCCTGGTGGTCAAGGCGGACGGCCTTGCCGCAGGAAAGGGGTCGGTGGTTTGCAGCAGCCAGGAAGAGGCCCTCTCCACCATTGATCGAATCATGGTAAACCCCAGGCTCTTTGGGCCGGCTGGCAACAAAATCGAGATTGAGGAACGTCTGGAAGGCAGAGAGCTGATGTTCTTCGCCCTGAGCGACGGAGAAACGGTGCTGCCGCTGGAGTCTGCGCTGGATTACAAGCAGGCCTTCGCCCCGGACGAAGGCGTCGCCGTCCGCCTTTTCAACAAGCTCTCCGGCAACCCCAACCTCGACAGCAATCCCAATACCGGCGGCATGGGAGGCTTCTCACCGCACCCCTGGCTGGATGATGAGCTGGCGGAAAAAATAATGAATAGGATTGCGGCTCCCACCGTGCGCGGTTTCAAAGAAGCCACGGGCCAGGAGTACGTGGGGGTGATCTATTTCGGCCTCATGATCTCGGAAGAAAAAGATCCATACGTTCTGGAGATAAACGTGCGCTTGGGCGACCCCGAGGCAGAGGTGATCCTACCCCGACTGAAGACGGACTTCTACCAGCTATCTACGGCCATGCTGGAAAGGAGGCTGCATGACGTCCAGTTGGAATGGTCGCATGATTTTTGTCTGGGGGTGTGCGCCATTTCAGGAAGAGCCATAAAGCCTCTGTCCTCCGGAGGCGGCGAGCGGCCCGGCTACCCCGGAGAGCACTACACAAATATGCCCATCAGCGGACTGGAGAAGGTGGACTCGGACGTTCTGATCTACCACAATGGCACAGCTTTCGGAACGGATGCAACGGGCAAAAGAAGATTATTCACCACTGGAGGCCGAGTGCTGACCCTGGTAGCCCATGGAAAAACGCTTGCAGAGTCTAGGACCAGAGCCTACGACAACATCAAAAGAATCAGGTTCAACGGAATGCGGTACAGGAAAGACATAGGCCTGGGCTATGTCTAAGGATTCATAATAGGAGTAAAAATACTAATGATAATATTCGGCTTGGAAGGTACAGCCTGGAACCTCAGCGCCGCTCTGGTGGACGAGCGGGGGGTAATCTACGAGAAAAGCGCGACTTACACTCCCGCGCACGGGGGCATTCACCCCCGCGAGGCCTCCCAGCATCATGCAGAG
>CAZPUO010000180.1:0-5740 GCA_964589745.1 uncultured Methanotrichaceae archaeon | reverse complement strand
ACCAGAAGCACAAGCCTGCCAGGCCACCCAGAAGATACTAAGCTGATCTGATCGCATTAGCGATTGTTTCAAGCTAGGATATCTTCAAGTCGGATATCTATCTCATCACCCGGGATATTTGGGGCAGGGCGCAGTTTTCGGGCCCTGCAGGACTTATTTTTCTGTTATCCTGATCTACTATAATTTTATTTGATATTATTCTGCTCTTACTCTGCTCTTATTCTGGCTACTCCGGTTTGAATTCGGCCGACAGGCACTTTATCCAGCCCAAGCCTGGCCCGTTAAAGTATTCGTTCCTTCGTGTTCTATTCCATTCCATCTCCTGCATGCTGTGATATGCGATTACCCTTCCACCAGCTTCTGAAAAGATATGCCGCAGATCCTCATCGGAGTAGCACCTGATCTCCTTTTGGCCAGTGCTCTCTTTTATCAGGGAAAAGATGCTCCTCGGGATCATCCTCCGGGACGGCTCGATAAAACCGCAGGGCAGCAGGTACTCCAGGATGAAGATGCTTTTCCCGGAAAGACGAAAGCTGGAGACGATGCGCTTCAAGGCTTCCTCGGAGATATAATAGCTGATGCCCTCCAGGACAATGATAGTAGTAATATCAAGGCAAAATCCTGCCTGGCAGAGCTCTTCCGAGAGACTCTGGGATGCTATATCGGCAGTGACGCATTTCAACCTGTCCGCGACCCCTGGAGATGTTCTTTGGTAGAGCGCCTCCTTCTCGGCCATGCCGACAACGTCAACCTCAAAGACTCTGCTGATCTGAGAAGAGCACCGCAGCAGCAGCTCCAGCCCCAGAGGCGACTTTCCGGCTGCCAGCAGGACCACCTGAACCGGCCCGCCGGCCTCAAGGTGCTCTGCGATCTGATGGCGGATGAAGTGCTTGCGGTTTAGGATCACCTCACCGTACCAGTCACAGGCAGCATGGCAGCGGCGGAAAAGGTCAGAGCCAGAGGAGAGGTCGAGCTGGCGGACGAAATCGCCGACAGGGCCGCTTTGGTACAGGGGCAGAGCCCAGGTCATGACCAGGGCAGCTGTGGGTTCGAGCTTTAATTTATCCATAAGTTCAGGTTATCGCGTTTTTCATTTCATGATCCAATTTTCATAGCTGCAAAACAATTTCATCGCAGGCCACCACGAGGTTTTGGAAATCCGAAGCAGTCTTCGCGGCATCCAGGCGCTCCTGAAGGGTTCTGTACCGCTCTGCGTCAAAGTGAGTCAGTGCCAGCTGCTTCGCCCGGGCCCGCTGGGCGATCTGGGCAGCGCTCTTTGGGTTGAGGTGAGGCCACTCTGGGCACTCCTCCCCCGGTCTGAAGGAGCTCTCGGTGATGAGAAGGTCGGCGTCCTCGGCGAGGCGCACAGCGTTCTCACAGAAGCCGGTGTCCGGGCAGTAGGCCACCACCTTTCCGTCCAGCTCGAATCGGTAGCCCATGCAAGGGGCGGAGTGCACCAGGAAACGGCACTCCAGGGGAAAGGGCACCTTGTAAGGCCCCTCGGAGAGTTCGTGCACCTCAACAGGAAAGGGCAGCTTCGACATCGGGACGGTGAAAGGATCGTTCATAATAGTATTCAGAACCTCTTTCGTGCCCTTCTGGCCAAAGATGGAAAGGCCTCCAGGAAAGCGGAATTTGTTCAAGACGTGCAGACCCTCGATGTGGTCGAGGTGGAAGTGAGAGAGAAAGAGATAAACGGGCCGGTCGTCCTGGATGTAGCGGTCGGCCTTGTGGATGCCGTTGCCTGCGTCCAGGAGGATGTGGTATTTTTCGGAGCTGATGAGGGTGCAGATAGTATTGCCGGTGCCGGAATCGTACCAGCCGTTGGTGCCGAGGAAGATAATGTCAATCATTTTGTCTCCATCATCCCATCGTTTAAAGACAGGACGGTTATACCTTGTCCGCCCCGCTCTTCTCCTTCTGCGCCCGTACCAGCTCGCCGTAGGCCCTGCCTGCCTCAGTCAGCTCAATCCGTTCCTCGTGCACCTGGATCAGCCCGGCCAGCTCCAGCCGGTGCAGGTGGTAGTCGAGCATGCCCGGCCCGCACTCAGCGGCGATCTCGGCCACCGTGAGCAGCCCTTGGGTCATGAGGATGATCATCTTCCTGCGGATGGGATTTTCCAGGGCGTGATGCACCAGGGCCATCTCCTGGGGCGACTTCGGGCCCAGGCTCTTGCCTCCGATCTGCATGCAGAGGATCTAGGCGAGAGGCAGCTATCTTTGTTTCGGCCTTTCAGGCTATCGCAAATTTCCGGCGACCGCACTTTACTTATCCCATTCCAGCTAAAATAAGACTGATTTTGAATTCTAGCTCTCGATCAGGTGAAATCAAATGGATGAGGACTTCAAAAAGGCCGTGGAGTTTCACGGCCACGTCTGCCCCGGCCTGGCCATGGGCTACCGGGTGGCCAAGTACGTGAAGGAGCACTATCCCAGGTCGAAGGACGAGGAGCTGGTGGCGATCGTGGAGAACAGTTCCTGCAGCGTGGACGCCATCCA
This sequence comes from uncultured Methanotrichaceae archaeon, assembly GCA_964589745.1. Classification (GTDB taxonomy): domain Archaea; phylum Halobacteriota; class Methanosarcinia; order Methanotrichales; family Methanotrichaceae; genus Methanothrix. Next base: position 3,241 of record CAZPUO010000180.1, on the reverse strand, counting down.
GGAACTGTTGGGCTGCACCTTTGGCAAGGGAAATCTGATCTTCAAAGACTACGGCAAGCAGGCCTTCACTATCTTTTCCCGCGACAAGGCCAAGGCTCTGCGCATCTACTTCAAGAGCGACTTCCTGGAGGGCATGGACCGGCTGCGGCAGAAGGCAATGCAGGGAGAGCTTTCGCCGCAGGAACAGAAGGAGATGGCGGGGCTGCGGGAGCAGATCATCCAGAAGATCCTGACCGTCCCGGACGAGGAGATTTTGTCGGTCAAGGAGGTGGACATTCCCGCCCCGGAAAAGGCCAGGATCTATCCGTCCATCAAGTGCCAGCGATGCGGTGAGGCCTTCATGGAGATCCTGGGAAGGACGGCGGGCGGAAAGGTGGTATGCCGGGAGTGCTACGAGAAGATGGTGTGCTGAGGCGGGCGGATATTTACCGGGTCCCATATCAGCCGGGATGGATGCTTAAGCTTATTTATAACTTTTAATGATAGATATTTGTCCTAATCAAAAAAAAGATAGGAGGAGACTGTCATGAGAAACCAACACCACAGACTCATAATAGCATGCCTCTGGCCAGGCATTATTCTTTGCAGCCTGGCTTTTATCGCAGTTCTGCCGGCACAGGGAGGAGAGGTGAGCATCAACACCCTTCAATATCCTGCTTCTCCGGAGACCCTAACCGTGGGCGAGCGTGTGCCCATTGTGGTCAGCATCAAATACGCCAACCTGGCGGAATCGACATTGAGCCTGCACCTCGCCTATGCCGATTTTCCACCCCGTTTTCAGAGTGGCGGCGAGGTTACAGTTTCCGGCAGCGGTAACTATCTATTCCCGCCCGCCGAGATTATGGTGCCTGCCAGCTATTCCATTCCATCGGGATGGCCCGAGTACATAAACGAGTGGCATCTCAAGGCGGAAATATGGAAGGACGATAAGCTTCTGGCCGGCAAAGCCTTCACGCTGCTGGTTGAAAATGCGGAGTATAAACCAGATGTGGAGATCAGCAGTATCGAATATGTCATCCCGCCCGATACGATTGCGGTTGGTGAGGAGAGCCTGGTAAAAGTGCACACCGTCTACTCCAACCTGGCTGCAGGAACCAAGATGGAGGCAACGCTGCGCGACCAATCGGGCCTCCTGGCCTCTCGGTTGAGCCGGGCCCTTTCCGGAAGTGGCGAGTTAACCTTCAGCATGACCATAAAGCCCAAGAAGGCAGGGGCCTGGGTTGTGGAAGCTGCTCTTGCCACAGTCTCCGGCTCAATGCTTGTGGGGGATAAGAAAAGCTTCCAGATTAATGTGGTTTCGGGATGAGGGAATCAAGGAGAAGGGGCCGACCTGGGCAATGCCTACTTCCTCCTGGGCGAGACGCGCAAGGCCATTGAATACTATGAGCAGGCCCTGGCTATCTCACGCGAGATCGGAGACAGACGTGGAGAAGGAAACCGTCTGGGCAACCTGGGCCTAGCTCTAGACAGGCTCGGCCATCGCGAAGAGGCGATTAAGTGCACAAAAGAGGCTCTCAAGATTTTCGAGCAGATCGAGAGCCCGAGCGCGGAGATTGCGCGGCGAAAGCTGGCGAAATTGCAAGCGGAGACTTCAAAATAGTAATGGTAGCAAATGCCCATGCCCGCTGAAAATCCCGCCATCCTCCTCGCCGCATACGGCTCTGCCTATCCTGGAGCCCTTGCCGCCTACGACCAGATCAAAGCCAGCTACGAGCAGGCGTTTCCCGGCTCTCAGGTCCGGCTGGCCTTCACCTCCCAAGCCATTCGGCTCAGGCTGGCGGAGAAAGAGAGGCGCCACATCCCAGGCCCCCTCGCCGCCCTGGCGGAGCTACAGGACCAGGGCCAACGAGATGTCATCGTCCAATCGCTGCATATCGTTCCTGGTGAAGAGTTCCACCAGCTTGCCGCCCTGGTGCAGGGCCTAAAAAGAGTGAAAGGCAAGTTCGGCTTCAAGCATCTGGAAATGGGGCGGCCCCTTCTGTCCAGCCTGGAGGACTGCAGAGCCGCAGCAGCTGCATTGGCAGTTATTATCGACGGCCTCAGCGAGAATGAGATATCTGGCCAGGGCCAGAGCAGGGATGCTGGAGAGGAGGCCGTGCTCTTCGCAGGTCACGGCACGGGCCATCCTGCCGACCGCCTCTACTCCCTGCTGACCTCGGTTCTGGCAAAAGACTGCGGCAATGTTTTCTTGGGAACCCTGGAGGGCTTTCCCGGCATCACGGAGCTGATGCCGAGGCTGCAAAGATCGGGTGTGAAGAAAGTCTGGCTTCTGCCTCTCCTGCTGGTGGCGGGCGGCCACGCTTTGAAGGACATCGCAGGCAGCGGCCCGAAATCCTGGAAGAGCCTTCTGGAGCAGGAGGGCATTCAAGTTAAAGTCCATTTGCAGGGGCTTGGAGAGCGCCAGGAGATCCTGGGGATATTCCAGGGGCACACCAGAGAGGCCATGGAAAAATGGTTCCAGCATAATCTTAAGAATTGACACCAAATTTTGTTCCGTTGCCGGACCAGAGTTTCTTTTAGAGGCAGGATTCTCTGGCTTTGGTGATGGTTGCGATCTTTGGCCCTGCTCAGGTCGCCTCCTCAGCCTCGATTCGTTCCAGCTCCTCCATCTCCGATCTCCTGATATCCTTGAGGATGGTCGAGAGCTGGTCGATCAGCTCAACGCGCCTGATGACCTCAGCTTTGCAGGACATTTTATGCCACCTTCTCCGCTTTGGCCTCCTCGGCCGGAAAGAATCTGCTTGAGTGCTCGCAGGGCTTGCCTGGCTCTCGCCCCGCAGAGCAGGAGCAGGCGGTGAGCGTGGTCACGTGGTACACATTCTTCTCTTCGCTGTCCCGCACCAGGTAAAGCTCAGGGTCCAGCCGGTAGAACTCAGGCAGGTCCTGGTCAGACCCTGGCACAGGCAGGCAGTGCCGCCTGTTAATGTACGTGATCAAGACCAGCACCGCGGCTGCTTCCTGGATAGCAGGGCAGCCGGGAGCAAGCATCCTGCCGCCCCTCCCGCGCGGGCTCCCGGGCGCGGAGCGTGCGGGTTCGACACCTATGCTCAAGACCACGTGCCCTGCGAAATATGCAATCCGATCTGGTATATTCGTACTAGCCATCAGAAATCCTTTTTAGTAAACAAGATACCATTACTCTACGATGAGTCAAAAACGCAGCAAGTATCAGGTTATCCCTCAATCCTTAGAACCTGCATCGGGAAAGGCGCATGCAAAACAAGGATAGTCTATACAGCTA
>CAZPUO010000179.1:0-5904 GCA_964589745.1 uncultured Methanotrichaceae archaeon | reverse complement strand
GTATCGATGACAGGACAGGCCTCCACTGCCGCGTACTCCATTATCGCGCCTGCTACCGGCAGGGGCATCTCGCTCCAGAGCACCATCGTCTCCTTTTCCAGATAAGGCTCGATGCTATCTTTGATGTTCAGGCCCTCCGCCACACGAATGATATCAGCAACAGTGATGATACCCACCAGTTTTTTCCCATCCACCACAGGAAGCCTTCGTATCTCGTGTTCGATTAGCAGCCTGCTGGCCTCCACCACGCTGCTCCCGGGCTTCACCACGATGGGCTCTCGTGACATGAGCAGGGCCGTCTGATCCTCCTCGCGGTTTCTGAGAAGATCCGTTCGGGTTATCATCCCCACCACCTCGCCCTTCTTCACTACGGGAACGCCCGAAACCTTCCGATCCTGCAGGGTCTTCAGCACATCATCTCTACTTCCGGGGATGCTGACGAAGGCCACGTCCGGGACCATCACATCCTTGACAAGGATGCTCAAGACGACTCCCTCGGAACCGTCAAAACTGGGATCTTGGAGTTGCGGACCACTTTCTCAGCCACGCTTCCCAGCAGGAACCTGTCCAGGCCAGTGCGTCCCACAGCGCCCACAACGATAATGTCCATGCCCGCCTTTTCCGCATAGCTGATGATCTCACTGCCCGGACTGCCTTCTGCCACAGTGCTCTCGAAGTTCACTCCCGCATCCTTGGCCAACTTCTCCACCTGATCCACAGCCTCTTTTCCTTCTTTGAATAGAAGCTCTCTTATGCTGAAGATGAGCATATCATCCGGCAGATGGCTCGTCCTGCTCGTATCCGCCACGTAGATAGCTGTTACCGTTCCACCCGATAACTTGCCAAGCTCAACGGCTGCCTTGGCAGCTCTCGTCCCGTGCTCTGATCCGTCGGTTGCAACCAGAATCTTCTCAAACATAATAATCCCTAAAATATAGCCGATATATCAGACGGCCTGGCTCTCCGTGTAATGCTGGCTAGAGGGCTCATCGATCCCCACAGGTTGTCAGATCTCCTGTCTATGACCATCACTCTAGCCTCTTTCCCTTCGCAAATGGACCCAAGTCTCTGATCGATTCCCATTATCTCAGCACCATTTAGTGTGCACATCTTAAATACCTGTCTATCGTCATGCAGCAAGGCCTTGACTATGAGCTGCATCTCCTCAATGATACTGGGCGAGTTGAGCATGACATTGTCCGTTCCGACCCCAACCTTGATGCCCAGATCAATCATCTTTTTTACATTGGGCAGGCCTACGTCAGTTACCAGATTAGACCTGGGACAGACCACCACGGGCAATCCTGCTCCGGCAACCTTCTTCAAATCCTCTTGGTTCGCCCTGTTCAGGTGCACCAGGAAGTCCGGATCAAGACTCAGGGCGTCTGAGATGTCGTCATTGGCGGCCTCCCCGGCGTGGATGGCCACTGACAGGCCCGCCTCTCTGGCCTCGTCCACGGCTGTCCTCAGCAACGCGAGATTGTGATCTCTGGTACTGCTTATTCCCAAGCCCCAGCAGCTTTCCGGGATTTTGGTATCTCCTTCCAGGGGCCTGCCCAAGATCCTGGATACGAGCGGCATGCCCTTCTTGGCCTCGCAGAGCATTTTTACGCCCTCCGGGCCGCCCTCCCGAAAATCTGCAAAGGCGCAGGTTCCTGTAGCCACCATTTCCTGAAGGCTTCTTCTCATGCCCTCCAGCAGAACACTGCGCGGCGTTTGGGACAACAGCCGCTCTTTTAGCCCCCCTGGACCGACGAGGTCAGGGAGCGGCAGGAAGGGCGGGTCCTTGAAGCCTGAATCTCCCAAATGAACGTGGGCGTTCACGAAGCGCGGGCAGATGATCCCTTCAAGATCGGCCTCCACGTGCTCCTTCCCGATCTCCTTAATCATCCCATCCCGGATGCTGAGGTAGCCTTCCAAAGCCTCGAAATCATCTCCGTAGATTATGGTTCCTGAGAGCAGGATCTCACGAGCTTGAGGCATTTCCCGTAAAATGGATCTGGGAAGTTATTTAGCTTCTCCCGGGGCTAACTCTTCAGAGGGTGCAGCTTTTGAGCAGGCCTTTCGTCTTCGTCAACAGCGCCATGAGCGCCGACGGCAAGATCAGCTCTGCAGAGCGCAGGCAAGTGAGAATCTCCGGACCGGAGGATTTGGTAAGAGTCGATGAGCTTCGCGCGAGCAGCGATGCCATCATGATCGGGGTGGGAACCGTGCTTTCAGACGACCCCAGCCTGAGGGTTAAATCGGATCGGCTGCGCAAGGAAAGATTAGAGCTCGGTCGGCCGGAAAATCCTCTTCGCGTCGTGGCCGATAGCCTGGCTCGCACCCCGTCCGAGGCCAAAATCCTGGGGCCTGGATGCCTTGTTGCAGTCTCAAATTCTGCGCCTTTGGATCGACTTGAAAAGCTCTCTCTGCGATGCGAGATAATAAGATGCGGCGAGCGACGCGTGGATTTATCAGAGCTGATGTCTGAGCTTTGCCAAAAAGGCGTGAAACGACTGATGGTGGAAGGAGGCGCTGCGCTCAACTGGTCTTTGGTCCAGTCCGGCCTCGCGGATGAGCTTTATGTCTATATCGGACCCCTGCTCATAGGTGGAAAAGATGCGCCGACCCTCATGGATGGGTTGGGCTTTCGGAAAGACTTCCCCAGACTCAAGCTCATCTCTGCTCAAAGGATGGATGATGGTGTGCTTCTCAGGTGGAGAACATTTTGATCCGGACCGTTAGGGCAGGCCGGATGCAAGAGCCTGGGTCCTTGAAGCTTATTTTGCGCGCACCACCATTACCGGCACTTTGGAGTTGCGAACCACCTTCTCTGCCACACTTCCCAGCAAGAACCTGTCAAGGCCTGTGACCCCTATGCCTCCTACGACTATGAGGTCCATCTTGCCCTCTTTTGCCCGCCTCAGGATATCGTCCGCGGGATAGCCCTCGATGACCTCTTTCTCCACAGCAATACCAGCTTTTTTTGCTATTTCTTCCACCATTTGCGTGGCTTCCTCTCCTCTCTTTAGAAGAGAGCTTCTGATGCCCGCGATCATTTCTTCGGCTGATTTGGAACTGAGGTCCCCTATGGGCACGTATTCTTTGCCGATATCCACGACGTACAAAGCGGTGACCTTTCCATGGTAGAGCTTTGCCATTTCCATTCCCACTTCCGACGCTCTCTCACTGTGCTTCGATCCGTCTGTTGCGATCAGTATCCGCTCAAACATGCCCCTCACCAAAGGAACTTTTAATCTTTTTAAGTTATAATTATTTTCATCTCCTGCCAGAGGAATTAGGATGATAGAGCGATTCTGAAATTTGACACAAGTTGAAAGATTGCCGCCATGGAACGACAGGCATCCTAGTAGTCAGTTTTTTTTAAAAAAAGTAAAGATGAACTAGCTTTTGGCCTCCTTCTTTACCGCCTCAAGCCGGCCCCGCATGAACTCATCCCAATCCTGATAGTGCGCCTTAAGAACGGTGCAGATATCCTCCATCATCGCGAAGGGGATGCCCACTACGACGCTTTCGTCGTCCAGGCCTGCGTTTCGTGCCGACCCATCGCAGCCCAGGGATATATTCACGTCTCCTTTCAGATAAGGCGAAGAGGTCGCGTCCACGCAGAATGATTGAATTCCAGCAGTGTTGAAGGTGGATCTTCCTCCTTCTTTATACATGACAGCCTGCACAATTCTCCTAGATTGAAGCGGGTTCCCTACGAATATGACCACATCGGGATTGATCACCATCTTATCTAGTGGCGCCACGTAGGTGGCCACGGTGCTTCCTGCAGGTATTCGCGGCATGCTCGTGGCGATGCTGACGCCGACATTCTTCGTCTCGCACTTATGCAGCTTGTCGAAGTACAGAGATCCTGAGGCAATATTTTCCGGACACTCTATCAATCCTAGGCCGGATGCGCCTCCCTTGCACTCGTGGTAATCAGCCTGCGCCAAAAAGCTATCTCCCTCCAGCCTGGCGTTCTGGATCATGCTGCAGTACCGGAAGGGGCTCTCCACGGATTCGAGATTCTTGGGGATTTCTTCTTCCCGCTTAAATAATTTCACACCCACGATATTGTCCCTGATTCCAAGGGAGGTCTTCATTATATCCGACATCTCTTCGAGATTCATCGCAGTACACCGCAGAAGAATATGTCGAGATGGCATTTCTTATTTGCGCTCATCAACGCTGAGCCGTTAATTGGGATGCGATTTTGAGGATGCTTTTTGGAGATGCGCCGGAACGCCGGGTGAGGTTAGGTTGTAGATTTATCAGTTGCATCATTGGTGAAAGCCTCAGGCAAGATCCGGAAAAGGGGGCCTATGCCCCTTCGGACTTTTCCGGATAACTGGACACTGTATTCCCTGTGGCATCTGTCAAAGTTGCTGTATCTCCATCGTTATTCCAGATGGGGGTATTTCTATTCCAGTAGAGGTCATCAGAGGTGTCACTTCCGGTCCCAGTATGAATCCTGGCTGAAGATCCAGCTTTCAGGATGAAATCCGGGAATGTATAGGTGTGATTCTGCCGGTCTTCCAGCTTCCAGCCGCCCATATTCTCATCCGATGCTCCCCGGTTAGAGATCTCTACCCATTCCATATTGAGGTTCTCCCTTTCTGGACTTGGCGCCACGAAGCTGGCGTTGCTTATTGAGATCTCGCGCTCGGGGCCGCTCGTCTCTCCCTGGGCCAAAGCCGCCCCTATAACGAGGGATAGGAAGACGGAAATTATGGCTACTGCATATATTCTGTTTTTCATCGTTGTATTCTCCTGTTTGTCAGGTACTTTGTTACGTACCTTTCTTACTGATCAATCTTCAGTAATATAACTTTTCCTGTATGTCGGAGCTGGATGAGATCAAATTCAGAAAGTATTTCATAATAGTAATATTATTTAAATTAAAATCTACGTGCCCTGGAGAATAGTATGAACAAGGACTTAAAATACGCTTAGAGATTTATTAACGATTCTCGCCTTACGATTCACAAAAAATGAGGCAGGGCGTCCTCCCCAGCCTTCTGTTCGAGGCGGGCCTTTATCGGTCCAGCCAGGCGAGTTTACTTGGTTTCGGCTGCTTCTGTTGCGGTCGCGTTTATGGTTTCGTTGGCGGTCGCGTTCATGGTCTGGTTGAGAGTCTCGTTAACGCTCTCGTTGACGGTGGTATTGTTCTCAGTGACAGTCTCATTGGCGGCCATCTCTGACTCCGCGAAGGCTACTCCCAGAGAGAAAGCCATCAGGAGAGAGAAGAGCACAAGTCCATTTGCTATTTTGCTCATGATATACACTCCATTTGCTATTATAGCGGTATAGGAATGTTGATCTGAATTTAAGCTTTTCTCTAAAAGTTATTTATATATTTATCGATATAAAATATCGCTAAATCATCAGGGAGTTTTCCAATATAAAGATTAACATAATTATATGAAATTAGTAAAATTTGTTTCCATGTTTGAAAAGTTCCAGTTAAATTATCGCTTATTGAAGTTTGCTTTTGCGTTCTATATCTCTGAAAACAAAATCCGGAACAAATTGGATGATAACCTTATGCTCAAGATAGATAAGTCTGATCAAAGCTGTCTTCATCAAACATTCCTGAGCGGTGTCGACTTTCACCGCCTCAAGTCATCTCCTCTTGTAGCTCTTGCAGCTCTCGATGAATCGGTCCACTGCATAGGAATAAAAGTGCGTGTGCAAATACCCTCCGAGAGTGTTGTGCTCTACCAGACCGTCCCGGCCATCCGCAATTCCTTTGCCCCTACAAAGCTTATAGGCGAATCGAGCGTCCTTATCGCTATCGAAACGAGAGTAATGGAATTCGTGTCCGTGAACTGTCCTTCCCATACTTGCCGCCGGATTTGGTCCCACCACCTTGGCCTCCACATAGCCCAGCGCCTGAAGCTTTTTCGTCATGAT
>CAZPUO010000178.1:0-5943 GCA_964589745.1 uncultured Methanotrichaceae archaeon | reverse complement strand
CCGGAATATGATTCCGGGCTTAGATGGGGCGCGAAATAATTTCAGGACTCTACACACAGCAGGGGGGGGGACAAGTTTATATATCTAATTCTTGTACGCTGTGTAACCTTATGATTTGAGGAGCACATAAATGAAAGTGGTGATATTAGCCGGTGGTTTGGGGACGCGTCTTCGTGAGGAGACGGAATATCGGCCGAAGCCCATGGTGGAGATAGGAGGTAGACCCATCTTATGGCATATCATGAAGATTTATGAGCATTACGGTTTTAAAGAGTTCATAATTTGCTTGGGATATAAAGGTGGGGTAATAAAAGATTATTTTTTAAATTATGAAATGATGAATAGTGACCTTACCATTCGATTAAACGATCGTAAAAGCATGCAATTTCATAACAATCACGCTGAGGAAGATTGGAGCGTTACACTAGCTGACACCGGTGAAAAAGCGCAGACGGGAGCACGTGTGAAAAGAATTGAGAAATATATCCACGAAGATTCATTTATGTTGACTTATGGGGATGGAGTAATAAATATAAATATTAAAGATCTTATTAAATATCACGAATCCCACAAGAAAATAGGCACTGTTACAGGCGTACATCCCTCTTCCAGGTTTGGAGAGCTCATGTATGAAAATAACCAGGTAATTAAATTCAGCGAAAAGCCGCAGGTTACCGAAGGCTTGATAAATGGCGGATACTTTGTATTCAATAGGAAGTTCTTCGACTATCTGGATGATGATGATGATTGCGTATTGGAGAGGGAGCCTCTCGAAGCTCTAGCTGCCGATGGTGAGCTTATGATGTATGCTCACCATGGCTTTTGGCAATGTGTTGATACTCATAGAGAGCTTGAACTAGTAAATAACATGTGGCAATTACCATCTCCTCCCTGGAAAGTGTGGAAATAAATGATATTAGGCGAAAAATGAAATGAGCTATGAGATTTATGGATTTAAAGCTTCAAAAGTCAGACGGATGGGGCTTTCCAGGGATACAGCTATCTAAATTTATATTTGTGGGTTTCCTTAATACCGTAGTTGGCTATGGTGCATTCTGGGTTCTCTTAAGTTATTCAAATTATCTGACTTCTTTGTTAATTTCGCACATCATTGGTGTGACTCACAGCTATATATGGAATAAATATTGGACCTTCAAATCACGAGACTGCCATATAAGCGAGTTCATAAGATTCAATTCTGTTTATGTATTTGTTTTCGTTGTTAATGCTATCACATTAATAATATTAGTAGATATATTTAATATGAATCCCAAAATTGGCCAGCTGATAGCGTTGCCGATAATAACCATAATCAGTTTCACTGGGCACAGACGCTGGAGCTTCAAAGGAAAGCAAAATGTTGTATCAAACCCCCTGGAGTAGATATTAAATGGATAATAATTTCTGGAATAATCGAAATGTCTTCATTACAGGTTGCACCGGCCTCCTCGGCTCCTGGCTCACCAAGTCCCTCGTAGAACAGAACGCCAACATCGTTGGCTTGATAAGGGACTGGGTCCCAAAATCAAACTTGATATGCTCCGGATTTGGTGACAAGATAAGCATTGTAAGAGGCGAAGTGGAAGATTATTTCCTCCTGGAGAGGATTATTAACGAGTATGAAATAGATACCGTATTTCATTTAGCTGCACAAACAATCGTCACCATCGCCAATAGGAACCCAATCTCCACATTTAAGACGAATATCGAAGGTACCTGGAATATGCTTGAGGCGTGCAGAAGGGCACCTCTGATCAAAAGAATAATTGTTGCATCGAGCGATAAAGCTTATGGAGATCAAATCACATTGCCCTATGATGAGAATACACCTCTGGCAGGAGAACATCCGTATGACGTTTCAAAGAGTTGCGCGGACTTGCTGTGCAAATCTTACTTTGAGACCTACGGACTCCCCGTTTGTGTGACGAGATGCGGTAATTTTTATGGGGGTGGGGATCTGAACTTCAATAGGATCGTTCCCGGAACCATCCGATCGATCCTTAATTGTGAAAGACCGATCATCAGGAGCGATGGAACTTTTCTACGAGATTATTTCTATATCGAAGATGGCACAGCATCTTATATGCTACTTGCTGAGAAGATGGTCGATAAAAATATTCATGGGGAGGCGTTCAACTTCAGTCCCGAGAAACCCCTCACGGTGCTGGAGATGGTAGAAAAAATCATTCAGGCGATGGAGAGCGATCTGACGCCGATCATATTGAATCAAGCGAAGAATGAGATCAAAGACCAATATTTGTCTGCTCAGAAAGCTCGAAATCTATTAAATTGGCATCCATCTTTTACAACTGAGGAAGGCATCGAAAGAACTGTGAAATGGTATAGAGAATTCTTCCGTGATGAGGAAAAATCATGAAGAAGCTAATTAGTGTTGTAATCCCAGCCTATAACGAGGAAGAGGTCTTAGAAGAACTCAAAAGGCGACTGCAAGAAATGATGGCAGTAAATAGTGACTATAGATTTGAAATTATAATTGTTGAAAATGGCTCAGTTGATCATACATATGATAAGCTAGCAAATATAAATAAGGATGACGGTAGGTTTAAGGTCGTCAGATTATCGCGGAATTTTGGATGCGATGGTGGAATTGCTGCAGGATTGAGCTATGCAAGAGGCGATGCTGCAGTCATAATGAACGCCGATCTTCAGGATCCACCTGAATTAATTACGGAATTCATAAAAAAATGGGAGGATGGGTATGAGATAGTATATGGGATCATTAGAAAACGAGAAGGGGTCTCTTTTACCCGAACTGTGATGTCGTCGATGTTTTATAAGATCATCAACAGGCTAACAAATAACACAATTCCCGAGAACGTAAGTGATTTTCGCCTAGTAGATCGCAAAGTATATGAAGTAGTTAAAAAAATGGATGAAAAGAATAAATTTTTGAGAGGTATGATCGCCTGGACCGGATTTAAGAATACTGGTATCCCCTTCGAACGGCCCGCAAGATTTGCTGGAAAATCCAAAGGCGCATTCATCCCAACATTTCAGGTGGCATTGAATGGCATCTTCTCTTTTTCCTACTTCCCTCTAAAAATTGCAACAATGTTGGGATTCGCAGTCTCCGTTGGTTCGTTTTTATTAGCCCTAATCGAATTTGCACTATGGCTAAAATTCGGAAGTGCAGTTCAAGGGTTTACCACGACCATATTAATAATATTATTTTTATTTGGCACGCTATTTCTATTAGTCGGAATAATGGGGGAATATATAGCTAGAATATACGATGAGGTGAAAGGGCGTCCGAACTGGATAGTAACCAGCGATATGGGGTTCGATTAGCCGAAAGGCAATTATAGTTCGGCATCCCATGAGCAAGACGACAAAAGCCTATGATAGGGTGATCAGAATAATGATCAGAGTGGCCGATTACATTTCAAACTATATAGTGGGTATAGGGGCACCCCACGTTTTCACCGTGTCTGGTGGGGGGATAATGTACATACTTGATGGAATGAAGTGTAACTGTAATATAAATTATACATGTGCCCACAACGAAGCCGCTGCTGCGGTCATGGCTGAGGGATATTCAAGGAAATCTAACAATATTGGAATTTTGCTGGTCACCACCGGACCTGGAGGGACCAACGCGGTCACCGGCGTCGTGGACGCCTGGGTCGACTCCATACCCCTCCTGGTCATCTCGGGCCAGAGCAAGAGGTCCCAAAATGTATACAATTCCGGGATTCCAGAGCTGAGAACCCTGGGTGGACAGGAGGTGAATATCCTTCCAATTGTAAAGTCGTTTACCAAATACTCGGAGATGGTCAACGAACCCGATATGATAAGGCATCACTTGGAAAAAGCGGTATATTATGCTAAAAATGGGCGTCCTGGTCCTTCTTGGTTGGATATCCCCCTCGATGTTCAGGCGGCCTTGATCGATCCTGATGATTTGCCGTCGTTCCTTCCCAGAGAAACGCTCTATGATGAGGAATCGATAAATTCGCAGGTAATAAAGGTCTACGAATTTTTAGAGCAATCGGAGCGCCCTGTGATAATCGCAGGCAATGGCGTACGGCTATCTGGTGCTGAGAAGGTCTTCTTGGAGCTGGTAAATAGGCTAAAGGTTCCTGTTGTCGTCTCCAAGTTGGGACAGGACCTGATGGATTATAGGAATCCATTTTTCGTCGGCTTTGGTGGGACGAAGGGCACTAGGGCGGCCAATTTCGCCATCCAAAATTCAGATCTAATAATCAGCATCGGATCGCGGCTTGCGATCCCCTTCGTAGGATATGAATATGATCTATTTGCAAGGGAGGCAAAAAAAATCTCCGTCGACATCGATCCCTACGAGATGAAGAAAAAAACGATAAAGCTGGATATGGCCATTAATCTAGATGCAAAGTTGTTTATCGAGAAGTTATTGGCCGTTTCAAAGGATAAATTCTTACCAGAAAAGATGGAATGGACGAAGAAATGCAGGCATTGGAAAGAAAAATATGAAGTGACTAAATTTGAGAGGCCTCTTCGGACAGACATAGTATCTTCATATAATTTATTTGATGAATTGTCTAAGATACTTGATGAAAAGGCCGTCGTGATAGCCGATGCAGGTACCGTTTATTGCATCATATCTCAGGCGTTCTCAGTAAAGGGTGGGCAACGGATAATTGTTCCCGCTGCCCTGGGGACCATGGGTCTGAGCCTCCCCCTGGGGATAGGTGCCTACTATGCGGCAAGGGATTCGAAGATCGTTGCAGTGACCGGCGATGGATCATTGCAGATGAATATTCAGGAACTGCAGACCGTGGTTCACAACAAAATACCCATAAAATTATTTGTCGTTAACAATGGGGGATATCTATCCATCCGGAATACGCAAAACGCCTATTTCGAAGGCCGATTCATAGGATGCAACCCCGGAAGCGGAGTATCATGTCCCGATCTCAAAAAGATCGCTGGCGCTTATGGAATTAAATACGAGGCGATAAGCAATCCCAACGAATTGAGCAGCAAAGTCAAGGAAGTCGTAGAATACGAGGGACCGATCATCTGTGAAGTCTTCACCGACCCCAACCAACAGATAACACCCAGCGTCTCGTCGAAAGTCCTTCCCAGCGGAAGGATGGTCTCCATGCCCTTGGAAGATATGTGGCCCTATCTGCCCAGAGAGGAGTTCGAAATGGAGATGGTGATCAAGCCTGTTGATTATGATGATCTGGATGAAGAATGAATTCAGAAAGATTCATTTAAGGTGAAAAATGATAAAATTGGGCGTCAAAGGCGATATCTTCGACGATATAGAACTTATCATATTTGATAAGGACGGCACCCTATTTCAGCTGTATCCTTATTGGAGCAAGGTCGCCTTCAAGAGGGCAGAGTTGATTAGCGAGTCCCTGGGAATTTCTGATGGTTCCCTGATCGACTGGATCACTTCAGCCATGGGAGTCAATCTGAAAGATAAAAATATGAATCCCAAGGGACCAATTGGGATCTACAATAGATCCTATATTCAGGACCTGCTCTATAACGGGCTCAAAAAGAAGGGCTATGCTATAGAGAAAGATATGATCTTAGATTCGTTTAACGAGGTTGACGGATATATAAACCAAGATGACGTATTACGAAGCGCACTGGTGCCGGTGAATGGTCTAATAGAGTTCTTAAATAGAATTGAAGGCGAGTGTAAATGCGCCATCTTCTCCTACGATCAGACAGGCAACCTGAAACACATTGCAGAAATGTTTGGGATCGATAAGAATTTTGACTTATATTTGGGGGGCGATCAAGTTAAATACCCTAAACCCGAACCTTGGGGTGCCACCAAAATAATGGAGGAATTGAACGTCTCGCCTGAAAAGACAGCCTTTGTAGGGGATTCCATATTCGATATCGAATGCGGAAAGAGGGCACAATGCAGACTTCTGATCAATATAATTTCAGATATCTCAGATATGATAAAGATAGATT
>CAZPUO010000177.1:0-5968 GCA_964589745.1 uncultured Methanotrichaceae archaeon | reverse complement strand
TCCAAGGCTTCGGGAATTCCGCAGAGCACTCTCTACAAGATCCTCTCCGGCCACAGGGAGCCGAACATCACCACCCTGCGGCAAATCGTAAAGACCATCCGCCAGCTCGAGGGCTCAGAGGGCAACTTCATCGCCATCATCGCTGCCCGGCCTGTGCTGGACAAGATCAGCGAGAAGAAGATGAAGATTGGTGAGAAGATGCTGACACTGCGGGAGTACTCGGCTACCACCATCGAGGAGGCAATCATCGCCGCCATCCGGGCGGAGCGGGATGGTGCCGCGGCCCTGGTATGCGCTCCCATCGTCAGCCCGACCGTAGAGCGCATCCTCTCCATTCCTGTGGCGACCATAATTCCCAAGGACAGTGTCCTCCGGGCGATCGAAGTTGCAGCGAGGAAGATTGAGTAAGCCCCGGGATTGGCGCTGACACGCGAAAGGCTTTTATCACGTTGCACCAATATAGAGTCGGATGAGGGTAGCATTTGCAGTAATCGTATTGGCGATAATAGGTCTGTTGGCGATAGTCTGCAGCGCTCAGAGTCCCAGCGGCGTCCAGAGTGTGAGCGGAGAATTTGCCAGAGACTGGATAAGCAGCTACAAGGCCCAGAGTCCCAAACCTGTCCAGGAGATTCACAGCACTAATGGCAGCGACTTATGGAACTGGGGTAAAGCGCCCAAAGGCAGCACGATAGTCGATGGAAAGTTGCTAACAGATCCCAACTATCTCCGGCCGTGGCTGAATTTATCCAGCAACTGGCTGGGAGAAACCTATACAGATCCCAATACAGGGCTGTCGGTTAATTCCTACCTAGATCCATTGACCGGAAAGACAATATATTATTATCTTAATCCGAGCACAGGACGGCCTTACTACACCTATTCATCTTACATTGATCCCACGACCGGGAAGCGGGTCAACGCTTATGTAAATCCTTACACTGGAGAGCCGGTATCTCCTGCCTTTTCGCCTGCTGAAATGACGAACACGCTGCTGAATCCCCAAACTGGCAACGAACTACCGCGGACCTTCGATACTTTTTGATTGGGGCGGCGGCGATTGGAGAATGCGATTCTTGCGGCCCGAAGAGCCACCGGCATAAGGCGGCACCTCCGCTTTCGGATGCAGCCATTCTCCCCATGCGGTAATCGTACTGGCGCAAGGGGCCGATTTTGCAGCCTTCGAGAAATAGCTTTCGCCACGCGAAAGGCTTTTATGGTACTGCGCCTATCGTTGTTTTGGTGGGGTTTAAAATGAGGACTGCATTCGCAGTAATCATGTTAGTGATGATGATACCATGTTTCTTAGCGGCTGGCTGCTATGCCCAAAGCGAGAGCCACTTCCAGAGCGTGGGCGGTGATTACGGCCAGAGCTGGATAAGCAACTTCAAGGCAAATAATCCCCAGCCTACCGAAGAGAGCAGTAGTGGCAGCAACAGTGGTAATGGCAGTAGTAGTGGCGGCAACCTGTGGAGCTGGGGGAGTGCACCCAGAGGGAGTATGATCGTTGACGGGCAGCTGATAGTCGATCCAACTTATATTTTGCGAAATCTAACCGTTACCCGCAACTGGCTGGGAGAGACTGACAGCAGTAATCCGGCCTACACCTACACAGATCCAAACACCAGAAACCAAATCAATACTTACACGGATCCCAATACCGGGCAGCCTTATTATACTTATAAGGATCCCAACACCAATAAGCAAATCTATGTCTACATAGATCCCTACACCGGGCAGCCAACTCATGCCAGCTTTTCGCCTCCATCTTCGACGAACGCAGTAACGGGAGGCGTTTCGCTGCCGCCGATCTTCAACTCAAACAATCCCTGGCCTGAAGAAACCATGGGCTGAATGATGATACGGAGATGGTTTCATGAATTTCCTTAGAGAATTTGCCGTTTCGGTTTTATTATCATTGGCAGTGATTTCAGCGCTGGAATGCTGACCGACTATCAAAAGGATGTGATGAATGATGAAAAAATATATTGTAATCTTCTTATGTCTGGCAGGCCTAGCAATGGCAGCTGGATATACTGACTGGCAACAGGGAGCGATTGATGGCCTTAAGATGGGCTGGAATATGCGAGAAGCATACGACCAAGCAATGCAAGGAATCAACGTCAGCGGCTACAATGCCGAAGTCGATAAGTATAACGCCTGGGTGGGCGATCACTTTGGAAATGATGCAAACTTGTTCATGCAAAAAATGGATAGCGCCTCCGCGAACTTGCAAAGGCCCTATGCAGTCGGGAAGAATATCACAAACAATGGCATAGTCCATGCCATTGATGCTTCTGGCAAATTCGGCCCGCAATACACCACGAATGATATCAATCTATTGTCCGATTCTGCCATAAACGCGTACCACAACCAAGACCGGGCGGTCGATGCAAATGGAAATCCACTTCCCGGCACAGGCATGGGCGATGGATATCTGGGCGGGATTTAGTCCAGCCCATCGCTACCCTTGGGATGCGGAGGTAAGGCAAATCCTGAAGCAATCAGCCAAGATGGACACGTCTCAAGCCCGTTAGATGGTGATGGAGCGGCGCAAGAAGCCACTGGGGAGGAAGTTCAAAGATAGCGTTGAGCTGATTCGAGTGGACCGGAAGCGGTGATATTGATTGTGCCCGCGGCCTTTAGCCCTTTGCCGTTGAGGCACCAAAATTTATATTTCCAGAATGCACATTTCTTTAGGCATCTTTTAAAGGTCGATGAAGATTATGGGTAAAGATCTCAGCAGCCTCCTATCCGAACTTAAAACCGTCCATGAAGACCTCAAGCCCATTCCCTGTGAGATAGTAGTAGTGGCAGATTGGGTGAGGTGGAAATGCAGGTTTGGATGCAAAGCCTATGGAAAGCACCTTTGCTGTCCGCCCTACTCCCCTGAGCCGGAGGAGACAAGGCGCTTGCTCTCAGAGTATCGTTACGCTGTTCTCGCAAGGTTCGAGGCCAAGCCGGACCAAAAACTCCTTCCCAAGCACACTCACCACGCTCTTTGGAACTCCCTCACCAAACTTCATAAAACCATCTATGAGCTAGAGCGCAAAGCCTTCCTCTTCGGTTATTACAAGGCCTTCGGCATGGGTGCCATGCCATGCACGCTCTGCGAGACCTGTGTCGTGGAGGAGATGCAGGATAAGGACCAGGCTGTCTTCGAGCTTGACACCGCAAGATGCAGGCACAAAGATATCATGCGCCCCTCCCCCGAGGCCTGCGGAATCGATCTCTTCAAGACCCTGCAGAACGCCGGATACAGCCCCGAGGTTATAAAAGATTACGCGGCCAAGGTCGAGCTCTTCGGCCTGGTGCTGCTGGATTAGCGCTGCTTTCTTCGCCTGGCTCGGGCCGCATGCCACGCTTATGCGGCCCCTGGGCTATTTGCCGCAAATAGGTGTGCTGCAAGATGATGCGGCTGAATGGTGAATCGCGGTCTTGCGCGCCACAGCCTAATATACCATCAGGTTTCTATCCCGCCTGATGCAATGGGAGCTGGTCGGTTCGGGCGCGGCGCTTTTGACCATGTTCGGCTTCGTGCCCCAGATCTTCAAGATCTACCGGACTGAGTCGGTGGAGGATGTGAGCCTGCTAATGCTATTTCAGTTCTTTGTGGGCATCTTCCTCTGGCTGCTCTACGGGATTCACATCCAGGATAAAATTCTGATTATTTCGAACGCCATATCCTTTATAACTCTGGTTGTTGCAATAGGCTTGTACTTCAAATACAGAAAAAATAGATCGGGGAAGAAAAGTGAAAGAAAATTATAGAATCTGGCTTGTCGCAATTGCCTTGATCCTGACGGGCTCATTGGCTCCGGCATCGGCAGCGGCTTCGCCAGCATCTTTGGCATCGGAAGCGCCTTTGGTGGCGTCGGACGCGTCAAAAGACGTTCTTTTCCAGGAATCGACTATTACCGCCCTCATGCAGGGTGTCTTCAACGGCTCGATGACTTTCAGTGAGCTGGGCAAGCACGGCGATTTCGGCATTGGCACCTTCGAGGGCCTTGACGGAGAAATGGTGGAGCTCGACGGCCAGTTCTATCAGGTTAAAGCGGATGGGAAAGTTTATCCTGTAAACGGTTCTATGGAAACACCCTTTGCGGACGTGACCTTCTTCGAGCCAGACCTAAAAATCTCCATCAACAACTCTGCCAATCAAACCGAGCTGCAGAAATATCTGGAAGCCCAGATTCCTAGCCCGAACATCTTCTACGCCATCAGGATCGACGGAACCTTCGATTATGTCAAGACCAGGAGCGTGCCAGCTCAAAACCCGCCCTATCCAACCTTGACCGAGGCGGTGGCGCATCAGAGCGTCTTCGAGTTCCATAACCAGAGCGGAACGATTGTTGGATTCTGGTCTCCGGCTTATGCGAATGGTGCGAACGTTCCAGGCTATCATTTCCACTTCCTGAATGAGAATAGAACCGCAGGTGGCCATGTTCTCGACTTCACCATCAAGAATGCAAGCGTCGCTATCGACTACACACCCCAGTTTTTCATGAATCTCCCAGCTGACAAGGATTTCTTACAGGAGGATCTGACCGGCTCGAAGGAGGAAGACCTACAGAAGGTGGAGAGCAATCCTGACAAAGCAAAATAAGCATTTAATTCTTTTTCTCATTATAATTTTCTTATATTGATACTTATATCAATAATTATATTAATAATAATTTCGGATTGTGACAATTGCAGAAGTAGCAGGAATGGATATAACAGCAGTCGTGGCATAATCTCTAGTCGGCAAGGAAACTCAAATGATCTTGAAAATCGTCGCTGTGGGAAAGCTAAGGGAAAAGCACTGGCGGGATGCGGTTTCCGATTATATTCGCCGCCTCAGACCCTACGGACGACTGGAGATGGTTGAGGTTTCGGAGGCCCGCATTCCAGAAAGAGCTTCCCTAGCCGAGGAGAGAGCGGCCCTAGACCAGGAGGCTTTCGCCATTCTTGAGAAGCTGAAAGATTGCAAAGGTCCGGTGATTGTCCTGGACAGGCAGGGAATCGCCCTGGATTCCGTGGAGCTTTCCGAGTGGATGCAGACCCAGATTTTGGACGGAAAAAATGAGATGGCCTGGGTGGTAGGCGGTCCTCTGGGCCTGGGTTCGACCGTCCTGGACAGAAGCGATCTCATCCTCTCTTTCTCCCGGATGACCTTTCCGCACCAGATGATGCGGCCGATTCTTTTGGAGCAGATCTATCGCAGCTTCAGGATAATGCATCATGAGCCCTATCATAAATAGAAACCTTGTCTTTTATAGAAACCTTATCTTTTTAAAGAATTTTCAAAAATTTCAAAAAATTTCCAATCCAATCCTAAACTCCGGCTGATTCAATAACCATGCGAAACCATAATGGTGTAAGATAGCGATAAGAAAATCGAGTTATAAAACTTGCATGGTTATTACTCTCAACCATGATCTATATTCTATCGGACGCCTAATGGGATCTGATTTTGGGAATTAATGTTCATTAACGCGCCTTTGGTTAATAAAGATGGCGGAGTTTAGGTCCAATCAAAAAGGAAATGATCAGCGAAGAGAGCATTCATGAAGCTGATCTGCTG
Organism: uncultured Methanotrichaceae archaeon; assembly: GCA_964589745.1. Lineage (GTDB taxonomy): Archaea > Halobacteriota > Methanosarcinia > Methanotrichales > Methanotrichaceae > Methanothrix. Next base: position 405 of record CAZPUO010000177.1, on the reverse strand, counting down.
GCTGTGGCATTGCCTTTTTCAGAAAGCTTGTCGTTCTCGTAAAACTCGTAGCTTCCTTCCAGAGCGCTGTTGACCAGGGACAGATCCAGCTTGTAATCTTTGGTTTGCTTGGTCAGTTTGATATCGAGCTGAACATTATCCTGAGACACGGAACCCGTTGCCGTGGCGGGGATCTGTGATCCTGTTTTCTCCAGGGTGGCGTAGCCCTGCAGTCGGTCGCCAGATTGAATCAGTATCAGATCAAGAGGGGTTTCCTGGCTCTGCTGTCCTGGGTTTTGCTGCAGCATGACCTTCCATTTTCCTGCCAGATCTGCAACTGCAGTCTTTTCCTGGGCAGACTCGGCCCCGATGTCTGTCGCCTTCTCGTTATTCTTCGCTTCATTCAGGTTGGATGAGCCTTCGGTG
>CAZPUO010000176.1:0-5974 GCA_964589745.1 uncultured Methanotrichaceae archaeon | reverse complement strand
TTGAAACCAAACTGAAACGGAAATTCTACCCACCACTGAAGGGTGGTCCATTTGAACTCGAATGTTTTCCAAAGATTAAAGAGATATATGATTATATAAGGGACAATTGTATTTATTATGACGAGATTATATCGAATTTGCATATACTTCCAGAGCCAGGTATATTAACCCAAAACATGCGTGAATTTCAGCTTAAAAAACAGTGGATTTCGATCGAATATCACGGAGAGCAATATTATATGGCTGCACCACAACGCGCTTTTTCGTTTTAAGGCCAGGATCTCCCTCATCGATGAGTCCCTAGACCTATCCACAGATCGCTAGAAGGATGTGGAGTGGCATTGCAAGAAAGACAGAAACCATGAGGCCCGGAGGAAGCCTATGCGTGAATGAGGATTTTATGAGATCTCCGGGCCGCTTGGATACTGGCCACTTTGCACTCATAAGTGCTTCGGGGATGGATTGAGCGAAGGGGGAGGGACCTCTTAGCCTTAACGGTCATTTCCCTCGCTCAACCATCCTTAGTAGAAACATGGATAAGTGTTTTTGGAACCAGAAATTATGAGGCCAATTCAGAATCGCGAATATATAAGTCATTGAATGAGAACGAATGCCCTTTTTGAGGATCCTCGGCCAGGCCAGCCAGCGGGCCTGACTCCGTAGCAATACTTTTTGCGTACCCTGAATACAGCGAAAAATTTTTATGCCAATTAAATCGTAATTAATAATGGTGAGAATATGGCGCTAGCTCATGCAATGTGGCTTCATGGAACCGGCATGCAAATAGAGTTTCCGGACAACATAAAGTCTGTCAGGCGAGCTGGAGGGGGAACCTATATTGTTGGCAAAGAGGGCACAACTAATGTATTTCATTTCCCTATCCCAACGCCCGTCATAATTAACGATCATAGATTGCGAGTCGGCTCTGTGTTGCTTAAATGCGTCACGGGAAGCAACCATGCTGCCATAAATACGGTTAACATAAATGATGGAAAAGTGCTGCTCAAGTCGTATGATAATCTTAACCTCATCGGAAACATCGGACTAAAGCGCTTCGATGTGCCAAACAGTCCAGAAGTGCAACTGGGGGTAGACATTGTAGTTCATGTCTCATTCCCCCCTGCTATGGAAATTCATCCCGATGATGCATTCTCCATGACATTTGAAGCAGCCGGTTGTGACTTCCTCCCATAATATCTGTATATTAGCCCCGGCCGAGTGCAACTGGTGCTGTGCTATGTAACGGTTGCCAGGATGTCCCGGACGATCTGCTCGGGAGCGCGCTTCATGCTTGCATCCTGCTCTGCAGTTCTATCCATCCGGCCACAAGATCGAGCTCCGAATACTCCAGGCCTCCAACTGATCGCCTGAAGCCTGTGGGATGGTAGCGTAGAGAAGTGAAAAAAGAGGAATCATTGCCAGCCAGGTACAGCCCGCTCGATTGCCAGCGATAGCGCCTGGGAGCTCCTCCATCGCGGTTTATTGAGCATGTTGCGATTGCTCAGACGGCAAATTGCTCTGCAGCCTGATCATATCTCATGATGGATAGTTTTTACCCACTGCTCAATCCTGGCCAAGACCTAACAAGATCCAACCGCGCGCCAAAAGATCATAGAGCTTCTTTTTTCCGGTTTCCAGCTGGACACTCTATCTGGGCGTAAGCCTGGGTCACATCTCGCGCCCTGGAAAGCATCGGGGAGTAGGCCCTGGGTTCTTCTTTTCCGAGGCTGTAAGTGTTATCCGAGCGATACTCAATTACCCCGCGAGCCTTCAGCACCGCCAGCCTATGCCTAACGGCGCTGTCTGTCATATTAAGTTTAAACTCCAGGTCATCGCGGGATGCTGGACCGCCGCGCAGATACTTCTGGATGACCCTCAAATCCTGCTCATAGCTCTCAGAACGTATTTTCGGATTGCCCGACTTCAGCGATCTCGCACCAGGCATATCAGCTGGTTTCTTCGGTCTAGCCCCTGGCCTGAAGCCGATGAGCTTGAGCTGCGTAAAGCTTCGTTGCTCTGGCTTCGGTCCGTCCGGCCGTGGCGACAGATCTGCAACCAGGACCGTGAGCAGATCGGCCAGCTTGATCCTGAGTACGGCGGCCACGGCTCAAGCCCTCCCCTGGTTCAGACCCTCAGCGGCCGAGCACTTTTTACAAAGGAACCCACGGCCGGGCAGCCATGCCCCTATGTTCTTTGTGGTCAGCTTTTGGCCACAGCCAAGACAGGAGGACATTCTAGGCCACCGCCTTGAACCCGGCCGGAGCTTCTATGCTTTGCGTTTTCGGGTCTTTGCCCTCGAAGAGTGTTCTTCCTGACATATCGACTCACCAATATCTTATACACATTATTTGTATTTAAGTGTATTGGTGTGTAATATAACCAATAAATTTATATTTGATTACCTTCTTTTATATTCTCATGCAAGCGACCGTAAGGATGGCCAGAGCCGGGCAGGTAGTGATCCCCATTGAGGTCAGAGAGGCGCTAGACCTCAAGCCCGGTGATTTGATCGTAATAGATGTTATGAGTAAGGCGCAGAAAGTGAGTTCGCAAGAACAGGGAAAACGCTGAAGCGTTCCCCGTCCAAGCCTAGACATTCTAATGGTGAGTCAAAATGTCAATAATACTGTACTCGTTGGTGCTTTAAATGCTTTATGCTGAGCCCTCTCTTGCTCCCTTTTTACCTGTAATTTCATAATATTTTGCACATATTGTTCTCTACGATCTCCTTTCTGGAATCTCATTTTGTCAGAGCCCTGATAACCTCCCGGCAGAAGGTCGGAAGAGCTTGCTTTGTCCGAGATGTGATCAGGTTGCCGTCCACCACCACGTCCTGATCTTTCCATGCGATCTTCTCCCGGGTATACTTCTTGATCTCCTCCTGGATGTTGGCCTTGGCGGTGGTTATCCTGCCATCCAGCAGGCCAGCGGTAGCCAGGATGAGAAGACCCTGACACTCCACTGCAACAGGTTTCTTGGCCTGGAAGAATTTGGTCGTGAACGAAAGCACGTCCTCGTTCCTGCGCAGCAGGTCCGGGGCGTAGCCGCCGGGAATGATCAGCCCTGCATAGTCTTCTGCATGGGCATTCTTTGCGGTCTTGTCGGTCTTGAGGAGGTAGTAATGCCTTCCCAGGATCTCTATCGGGCTTTCGATCATGCTGATAATCTCGATCTCTGCCCCCTCCTCTTGCAAGCGGAAGTAAGGGTACCAGAGCTCCAGGTCCTCGTACATCTCCGAGGTCAGGATGGCGATCTTCTTGCCTTTGAGCCTCATCTCTTCCATAAAACACATCTCCATTCAAAGATAACCAACCTGGCTGAGGCAGTGTCATTTGGTCAATGTCATTACTACCGATTTTTAGAATTCGAAAGTCCCAGACGAAGTTGGCTGGTTGAGAGTTTTTATTAATATTATCTTCTCTAAAGAATAAGAATGTTTCTCTCTCTTTCAATCGGTTACAGAAGCCTCCTGGAATCCGCCTCGCGTCATTTGAGACATTCAAAAGATAGATCAAGCTAGATCCAGCTCCGATGGCGCAAAGGAGGCCAAAAATTTGATAATCCTCTGGCCTCAGAGGATTTGATAGAGAAATAGATTCCCTGAATAGATTTCCTGGCGGAAAAAATATGATGAGAACTCATACGATGGCGACAATCGCCACGATTACTACGACCAGCACGATTTCTGCAATTACTTTGGTGGCTCTGATGGCCTTGCTGGCGATCTCCATCTCCGTTCCGGGGATGGCCTCAGAGTCTGCCAATGCCTCCCCTCCTGTCCTGGACTTGGTTGCAATTCTCACCGACTTCGGCAGCTCGGATTACTACGCAGGAGCCCTTGCGGGCTCTATCTACAGCGCCAATCCTTCTGTGAGGATTTCCACCATCAGCAACGAGGTAAAACCTTTTGATATCGCAGAAGGATCGTATATTCTGGCCAAGGCGGCAAAGAGGTATCCTTCAGGAACGGTCTTCGTGGGCGAGGTGGATCCAGGATCGGAGAAGAACAGGAGATTCATCGTTCTGGAGACCTCAGACGGCAAGCTATTCGTTGGGCCTGATAACGGTCTTTTCACTGAGGTGATGGACGATCTGGGTCTGGCCCACGTCTACCAGATCACAAACCGGAGCCTGATGAGCCAGGAGAATGAATCCGCCACCTTCCGGGGATTTTATGTGTACGGACCGGTTGCCGCCCACCTGGCTGGAGGCGTTCCTCCCGATGAGGCGGGACCGGAAATAAGAGACCCGGTGAGGCTTCCGGTGGTCCGGCCAGGAATAAATGGATCTCGGGTCACCGGCACCATAGTTCACGTCGATCGCTACGGAAACCTGATGACCAACGTACCTGGCAGCCTGGCGAATGAGGCGAGGATGGCGACCGGCAGCAAACTGACCGTATCTGTGGGCAACCAGAGCTTCGACGCCACCTTCGCCACCACCTACGGGGACGTGGCAAATGGACAGTGGCTGGCCCTGATCGACACTGACGGCCAGCTGGAGGTGGCCCGAAACATGGCTGATGCTGCAAAGACCGCGGGCGTATCATCCGGAGACGAGATAGCGCTCTCCATCCGATGAGGCGTTATCCTAAATTTAATTTTTAAAATTAAAATTAATTCAAAGCAGCCTGGAGGATTCTATCTTGGCGCATCTTCCGGCAACGATCTTGAAGCCTTCCTCATCGAGCCTCTTTATGGCCTCCGGGCTTTCCGTGCCCGGCTGCATCCAGAAGACCTTGAAGCCCTTCTCCTTGGCCTCTTCTGCAAGAGCAGGCACGGCGGAGGGCCTTCTGAAGACATCCACGATGTCGATCTCATCCGGGATGTCGCGAATGGAGGCGTAGACCTTCTCACCCAGAATGGTCCGGCCGGCATAGTTCGGATTCACGAAGTAGAGCTTGAAGCCGTGGCTCTTCAGGACGTCGGAGACGAAGTAGCTGGGCTTGTAGGGATCGGGCGAGATGCCGACCACGCAGATGGTACGACAGTTCTGAAGGGCGCTCTTCAGGTCCTTGTCTTCTCGAAGGATGGGCATGATAAGCATTTAGGCTTTATTGGAATAAATAATTGAACTGGCTTCTGATTTTTTAACAGTTTCCGTGCCCCCTTTGCCGCCCCGCGCGGGCTTCCCGCACTTTTCATGCCACAGAAAATCTTATCCAGGAATATCAGAATCCTTTGGACTGTTTTTGCTCTGGAGCCGCCTCCTCAGCCTCGATTTGCTTCAGCTCCTCCACCTCCGATCTCCTGAGATCCTTGAGAATGGTCGTGAGCTGGTCGATCAGCTCAACGCGCCTGACAACCTCAGCTTTGCAGGACATTTTATGCCACCTTCTCCGCTTTGCCCTCCTCGGCCGGAAAGAATCTGCTTGAGTGCTCGCAGGGCTTGCCTGGCTTTCGCTCCGCAGAGCAGGAGCAGGCGGTGGGCGTGGTCACGTGGTACACATCCTTCTCTTCGCCGTCCCTTACCAGGTAAAGCCCAGGATCCAGCCGGTAGAACTCCGGCAGATCCTGGTCCGACCTTGGCACGGGCAGGCTGTGCCGCCTGTTGATGTACGTGATTAGAATCTGCACCGCGGCTGCTTCCTGGATCGCAGGGAAGCCGAGCACGAGCAGTGCTTTTTCTTCCATAATTCATCGCCTCAGGGGAACACTGGATAATTTCGATGACTCTTGCGTGGGTGCGAGCCTGACGCGAGGACGCGGCCGATCGCGCCTTGCTCGAGACTTTCTCCCACTCTCGGCTTCAGTTCTCCGCAGATTGGCGAGCGTTGAGAGCGGGAGGCGGAGGCCTCAATCGATCCGTAACACGAATAGGTGCATAATGCATCGAATTGGGTCATGACCTGTAGATTGTAGAGATGCCCGCCCTGAGGGCGGCATGGATTGCGCGGCCATTGTAATTTGTCTGTGCCAATATATAACATAAAAGTATTTAAAGTTATCTTTTTCACATAAATATCATTAAATGA
>CAZPUO010000175.1:0-6010 GCA_964589745.1 uncultured Methanotrichaceae archaeon | reverse complement strand
CATGTTAAATAATATGGCAATTATGAGTATAAATAGTTTGGTACAGGACTATAGTCCAGCTTCACCAGCTCCAGTTCCCGATGATCCTGAAGAAAGCGCTCCAAGTCTGGCTGGCTTCTCTGGCAGATGGCGCATTCTTTCCGGCCGATGAAAAGAAGCACCGGATTCTCTTTGCGGCTAATGGCTTTGGCCTTCTCTAGGGCCGGCCCGTAAGTATCTTTCAAGAAAGAGTCTACTATAACGGCCACTTCATCTTCCGGGACTCCGTACTTCATTGCCAGCTCTTGGCTGAGCCGCTCCTGCTGCACGGTCATGAATCCCTGCACCCTGGCCACGAGATCCATGGATGGTTCTGTTCCATTCATTCCTTAAAATAGTGGTGGTGCAGAGGAGCAGATGCCGAGCGGTGGGCATCCAGAATCAGGGCTGAGGGGCAGGCGCCTTTTGATCTACGCCATCACCTGCTCTTTCAGGATATATCTGATCAGGTCTTCAGAGAGCTTGGTCTCCCTTTGCAGCCTTTTCACAGTGTCGTCGATGCTGTTTCCATCGGCCATGAGGTCGGATATCCTGTGGATGACCTTATCGCCAACGGTGTAGTACTCATCGATGTCCTTGCGGTGGCCCCAAACATCTCCCCGCAAGAGCTGCACTCCCTGTATCTCCAGGAACTGCTGGGCAGCCTTGGACATTGTCTCGTGGTATGATGGCGGGATCTGCACAGCCCGCAGGCGCGGACAGGACTGGACTAGGCTCATTACATCCATATTGGAGGCTCTGAAAGCCAGATGAACTATCTGCTCGTTCCTATTGAGATCTGTTATCTCTTTCTTTGAGCTCACTACCCTCAGTCTCATGGTACTTACCAATGCTCTTAAAATATTTATAGATAATGGTAATCATAGTAATCCTTAATTAGATATACTGAGATCAGAAACTGTAAACATGAAATATTTATACATAAGCACTGACATGTCAAAATACGATCAGATTTATGTGAAGTATTTGAATCTGTTTTTGTAATACACGAATTTATATATTTATGAATACGGCGGCTATTGGCTCTTCGGACAATGAGCGGACTCCTATGAAGCAGGGACTTCACGCTGTCCTGACTATGCCTCGACTTTTTCAAGGCTGCCGTCGACGTAGTCGTGGCACGTCGGAACTCTCGCTGACGCTAGTCAGCGATATCATCCTATGCAATCCTACGAATTAAAGTCCATTCTCCTTGCGAAAAGCTCCAAGTGCGGTGGCACAATTTGCCAGGATCCTGCCTGCCAGATCCTGGCTTGGCCAGGAGCCCAGGCCGCAGTCGGGACCTACAGCTCTGAGCCGTTCTCCAAACTGGGAAAAGACTGCATCCAGCCTTTTCTTAATGATCTTGGGAGATTCCAGATCGAGGATCTCCTTCTCCAGCATCGCCATGTCATCCCAAAGATTGATGCCCTTCTGATCATTCAATCGGGCTGTCAGGGATAGAATATCTGTGCGAGCGATGCCAGCCCGAAGGTAAGTATCCGTCTCCTCCAGTTGCTTTCTGTCGATCAGATCCAGGTAGTCCGGATGGGCTGCCGACTCGATGCCAACGATGCTTATGCCGGGAACAAGAGCGCAAAGTTCGGCATAGAGGGGCGAATGAAGATGCGCTTCGCAGTCCATGCCCCGGCAGGGCAGGCTAGCTATCTCCAGGGCCTGTATTATTTCGTCCCGCGAAAATACGATGTTGGAGCTGATGCCTAGAGACGGCTCGTCTAGAGAGGCCACGATCATCTTTCCCTCGTCTCTGGCATTTTCCAGGAATCTGGCCACACTCTCTGCTAAGCGGTATAGGATATCCGCATAGTTGGTGGCTCCAAAGGCGGAGATGTACAGCTCTACCGGGCCTGTGATGCAGACGCGCACCTGTTGGCCTGGCAAAACCGCCTGAAGCTCCAGAATATCTGCGTTCTCCTTCTTTATCAGGTACGGGCTTTCTGCAAGTCTCGGGTCTTCTATCGGGTCCATAAACATGCGGATCATGTCCCGGAACTGTGGATAGGTGGGAACCTCAACGCCCGCATCAATTTTTTTGGCCAGGACGTCACGTACCAGTTGCAGGTACTGATCGCGAGATATGCTCTCCAGCCTAACCCCTTTGGGCAGGGGGTAGCTGCCAATATCATCAAAGAATATGCCTTCGCTGTTTAGCGACATCTCGATCTCACCTTTAGGAAAGGCTAAAGAAAGTGCCCCAGGTAATCCTTCAGCGAAGCGTAGTCACCTTTTATCTTTTGGAAGCGCTCCTCCAGCTCGTCCAGCCTGGCCATGGCTGCAGGTAGGGGCGGATTTATTCCCGTGGCTCTTACGATCTCCTCAGGGAACTTGGCAGGGTCCGCGGTCTCCAATGAGATGCAGGGACTCCAGTCACCGCACTCCTTCAGATATCTCATCAGGCCCGCCCAGCCTACCGCGCCGTGAGGCTCCAGCAGGATGCCGTGCTTTTCATACGTTTCCTTGATGGTACGGCGGGTTTCTTCGTCAGACACGGAAACGGCGAAGAGATCCTTTCGCATGCCCTGCAGATCCGGCTGCCTGCCTACCCTGCCGATCTCATCCATCTGACCTCCGTACAGATTGAATAGCCGGGCCAGGTTGCTGGGGTGACCGACATTCATGGCGTTGGAGATGCAGTTCTTGCTCGGTTTGATGGGCTGGTAGACGCCGGTGCGCATGAAGTTCGGGAACTCGTCATTCTCGTTGGTCGCAGCTACGAACCGATGCACTGGCAGGCCCATCTTAAGAGCGATGAGGCCACCCATGAGATCGCCGAAGTTGCCGCTGGGCACGGAGAAGACCGCAGCCTCCTCGCTATGCGCCGCACGCGAATGGGCAAAGAAGTAGTAGACTGCCTGGGGCAGCAGCCTCCCGACGTTGATGGAATTGGCCGAGGATAGGTTGAGCCCTCCAAGATCAGGATCAACAAAAGCCTGCTTGACCAGGGCCTGGCAGTCGTCAAACTTGCCAGCCACGGCCAGGGGGTAAACGTTTCCTCCCAGGGTAGTCATCTGGCGGCGCTGCCGTTCTGTGACCTCCTTCTCCGGAAATAATACTACTACTTTTATGTTATCCAGGCCAAAGAAGGCGTGGGCTACAGCTGATCCGGTGTCGCCTGAGGTGGCGGTGAGGATGAGGATGCTCTTATTCTCCTGCATCAGGAAGTACTGCATCAGCCTGCCCATCAGCCGGGCGGCGAAGTCCTTGAAGGAGCAGGTGGGTCCGCGATCCAGGCGCAGGATGTATTTTCCATTCCAGACCTGCTCCACGGGAACCTCGTAGTTGTAGGCATCCCGCAGCATGGCTCGCAAGGCTGTGTCTGGTACTAAATCTCCCAGGTAAGGCTTGACCACCTGGTAGGCGACCTCTGGATAGGTCATCCCGGGAAATTTCAGGATCTTTTCCGTGGGAATTTGGGGTATAAGCTCCGGCATGTAGAGCCCCTTGTCAGGGGCCTGGCCCACCAGGAGTGCCTGCCGGAAGTCAACATGCAGAGGGTGGCCGTTGGTGCTGAAGAACTTGATTAGAGACATGGTCAAGATGGTAAAATTGCGAATCCTCCTTAAAGACTTTGCCAGAAGGATCGAAACTTAACAGGAAAAAGGACTGTTCTTTCGGACAAAGTATCGCGGAAATCGTTTCATAGATATCTGTTGCATAATATTATTTAGGGATGGAAGGGATTAATCATTAAGACAAAATTTGAAAGGAGATCCAATATGTCAGCGAAATTGATGGAGTACTTCAACAAGCAGCCGAGGCTCGGTACCCTCAGCACATCGAGCAAAGATGGAAAGGTCGATGCGGCCATCTTCGGTTCGCCTCATATGATCGATGAAAAGACCGTTGTAATGGCAACGGCCAAGAACCGCACCCTCGCCAATCTTCAAGAAAATCCATACGCAGTTTTCATGATTATGGAGCCGGGGAAGACTGTCATGGAATGGAAAGGAGTCAGGGTTTACCTGAAGATGAAGGAATGTTCGACCTCGGGAGAGCTAATTGACACGGTAAGAACTCAAACCGCCAAATTTGTTGGCGAATCGGCTGCAAAGATGTTATATGCAGCGGTAGCCTTTGAGGTTGGTGAGATAAGGCCACTCATCGATTTCGGGCAGGGTTGGGAGCAATCCATTTGAATTTTCTCACTTTTCCGCAAATGCCTTCTCCACCAGCCCCCAGCCCCGGTCCTTGCGGTAGCTCTGAAAGACCTCCTGCACCATGGCCATGAACTGCTCCTGACTGTAGTGAAGCTGGGAGGCCAAGCGCTCCACCAACGGCTCGACGTTCCTGACCTCGTCGCTTCTAATGCTTCGCAGGATTACGGCTGAGAGGGCCATCAGCCTGAGGCCCTCCAGGATTTTTTCTTTTTGAACCGCCAGCGCACCCAGCTGGAAGAAGGCTCCTGCCTCCCCTGGCCGGTCCCCTAGCTGCTGATAAATTTTCAGAGCATCCAGGAAACTCTTGCGTGCCTTTTCCAGGTTCCCGGATTGTGCCTCGATCAAGCCCAGGCTGTGCAGGATAGAGGCTTCACCTCGCAGGTCGCCCAGATCGCGCTTGAGCGCCAGAGCTTTATGGAACTCCTCGCGCGCCGGATCAAACTCGCCTCTTTCCAGGTCGATGGATGCCAGATGATAAAGGGCTGCAGCTTCGCCCCTCCGATCGCCCACGCGCTGCAGCATCTCCAGAGACTTCACCAGCCTTGGCCTTGCCGCCTCGTAATCTCCCCGACGTAAATCCAGCATGGCCAATTCCTGAAGAGTCGAGGCTATGCCTTCCAGGTCGCCCAGCTGCTCCTGTATCGCTGCGACCGATCGAAGCTTCTCCAATGCAGCTTCATCGTCTTTTTTCTCCATGTCGATGGATGCGAGGCCGTGCAGGGCGGCAGCTTCACCTGCCCTGTTGCCTGCGACACGGCAGATCTCTGCCGCCTTTTGGAAGCTGTCGCGCGCCAGATCTGGCTTGCCCTGACGCAGGTAAGAAGTGCCCAGGCCGTGACAGGCTGCTGCGTTCGGCCCGACCGCAAAAGCGCGCCCGTACCATTCCTCCGCCCTTTTGAAGTCATCCTGGTCTAGGTAGGCCCGAGCGATCCAGTTCATCGGCTCCACATGCACCTCCAGCTCCAGAAGCTCCTGGTTTTGCCTTATCAGCTCCGAGTAGTAACCGCGCCGCTCCAAGAAGCCACTGATGCGATCCGTCACAGTTCGGGCACCCGCCAGGTCTTCGGCAGCCAGATAGTGCCCTCGCGCTTCGAGCAGACAGTCCAGCCGGGAGAGCCCGAGGTCTGCAGAGCGCCCGGATTCTGCTAAGTCACTCAGAAAGCTGGCTGCGGCCTTCTGTGTCGCAAGGCGCTGCTCCAGGCTCAGGGCCCCAAGGAGCCAGGCCCGGACCAAAGGTGGCACCGCCCATAGATTCCCAACCTGATAGGCCAGGGAAGCCAGCTGCCAATCCCTGGCAAAGGTCAGAGACTTCTCCTCAGGCCATCCTGCCACAGCCGCAAGACCCGCAGGGCTCACGGCTATGCCAAAGACGGCCGCCCTGCAAAGAGCTAAAAGAGATTGCGAATCCAAAGAGGCAGCGAGCTTTGCCAGGACCTCATCACAGATGCCGATTTCCCCCTCCTGCCCCAAAACCTGAGCGATCTGGACCAGGCAGGCTGGATTTCCCGCCACCGAGGAATGAAATTCATGAAGTTTTCTGTAAGGGATCTCGCCCCTGCGATATCGTCTCGCTGCGGCCTCGTCTTCCAGCAGGAATTTAATGAAGAAAGCCTCGGAAAGGCCCGACAGCTGCCACTCACGAGCGTGGGCGGGCAGGGTCATGGCATCGGCAGGCAGAGCACGACTGGTAAAGATAGCGCGGCTGCTTTTCATATCATTCAGCGTTTGCAGATAAACCTCGGCCAGCTCCGGGTCTTTGATCCGGCCTGTTCTGCTATCCAGCTCCAGTCCGTCCAGGAAAAGCAGGATTCGTC
>CAZPUO010000174.1:0-6230 GCA_964589745.1 uncultured Methanotrichaceae archaeon | reverse complement strand
AAGATGCCCGGCAGCGAATCCTCCACAGGAAGAACGAAGCAGGCAGAGAGCTGGCCAAGCTCCAGGCCGGCGTTCATGAGCGTGGGCGAGTTGGGCAGAAAGTCCAGCTCCTGCATCATTCTCAGGAACTTGGCGCAATACTCGCTTTTATCTCCTCCGAACCTGCCTTCTGCCTTGCAAACGTGCGCAGCCACGCGAGCAAACATCTCGCCTGGTGTTTCTACTACCAGGCCACGCTCGTCCCGACGCAGGTATCTTTTCTTCAGCACCTCGATGGCGTTCACAGAAAGCTTGAGATCGTCTGCTACGCCCAAATAGCGCTTCGCCTCCCGGATCTCGCTGCGCCGCTGGCGGTACAAAATATAGGCCTTGGCTGCATCAGCGTAACCGGCATCGATCAGAACCTTCTCCACAATGTCCTGGATGTCCTCGACGCCTGGGACCGATTCGCCAAACCTTTGCTCTGCCGTCTCGACTACACGGAACGTCAGCTGCGAGGGCACCTTGGAGTCCTCAATGCCCATAGCTTTGAATGCCTTTCCCACGGCTGCGGCTATCTTCTCGGAATGAAAATCTACGACGTTGCCGTCCCTTTTTCTTATGCTTTTGATCATCCCTCTCCCCTAGAAGTATATGCATCAGAATCGATATAAACATACATGTCAAAATAGAATAGGTTCATTCTCTTTACGAGGTTTCACAGATGAAGATTGCAATCTCAGGAAAAGGTGGCGTGGGCAAGACCACCCTGGCTGGCACCCTGGCCAGGCTCTTTGCGCGTGACGGCTACAATGTGCTGGCCATTGACGCAGACCCGAGCATGAACCTGGGCTCGGCTCTGGGTATAAAAGCTCTGCCCAGGCCTGTTACGGAGCACAAAGACCTGGTGCAGGAGAGAGCCGGCATGCCCATGGGCATGTTCAAGATGAACCCCAAGGTTGACGACGTGGTGTCGATGTGCGGCTGCACAGGACCGGATAATGTGAAGCTGGTGGTCATGGGCACCATCGACTCCGGAGGATCGGGCTGCATGTGTCCTGCCAACGCCTTCGTCAAGGCTCTCATCAGGCACGTCATCACTCGCGAGAAGGATCTGGTGATCATGGATATGGAGGCAGGCATCGAGCATCTGGGCCGCGGGACGGCGCGCGGCGTCGATGCCATGATCGCCGTGGTCGAACCGGGCATGAGATCCATAGAGACCGTGCAGCGCATCAAACAGCTGGGTGAGCAGATCGGGATCTCCAGATACTTTGCCGTGATAAATAAAACGGATGATCCCGGGCCGATCAAGGAGAAGCTGGATCAGATGGGCATACCCATCATCGGAACCATACCTTTTGACAAAAAGCTGATCGAAGCGGATCTGGCGGGGCTTGCGCCAGTAGATGTAGGTGGCCCTGCTGTTGAAGAGATAAAAAAGATCAAGGGAAAGCTGGAGAACATGTTCGGTGAGGCTGGGAAAAGGCAGGAGCAGTAAGCTCCTACCGAAATTATTGGGCGATCCTTGAATCTCCAGCTTAGAGCTTCAGGTTTCCTGCTTTAATTCCCTCTTTTACTATCGAGCCGATCACCCTTGCGCCCAGACCCATGATCCGGCAAACCTCTTTGGCTTCGTCTTCTGTCGCTACCACCACGAAGCCCATGCCCATGTTGAAGGTCTGATACATCTCGGCGTCATCGACGTTCCCTAGATCCTGCAGCAGTCTGAAGATGGGCTGGGGCTCCAGGGGATCGGTAATCTCAAAGCCCAGTGAAGAGATCCTACGAAGCTTGAGCAGGCCGGAGCCGGTGATGTGCGCCAGGCCGTGCACATCGCACTTCTGGATCAGTTCCACGATCTCGTGGTAGATCCTGGTCGGTGTGAGCAGCTCCTCGCCGATGGTTGTATCTTTGCCTGGCATCGGGTCAAAGTAGGTGTACTTGGACTCGGCCACAATGCGGCGGGCCAGGGTGTAGCCGTTGCTGTGCAGCCCGGAGCTTGGAACACCTACTAAAACGTCGCCCACCCGGATCTTTTCGCCCGTCACGACCTTTTCCTTGTTCACGACTCCGATGGCCGTTCCGGCCAGGTCGAAGCCCCGGATTATCTCCGGAAGCGTCGCAGTCTCTCCTCCCACGATGGTCATGTTGGACAGCTCCGCACCTTTGCGTAGCCCTACCGCAATCTGCGCCGCCCGCTCAGGGTCCACCTTTTCCACGGCCAGGTAGTCCACAAAGGCGATGGGCTCGGCTCCGATGGCATATAGATCGTTTACATTCATGGCTATGCAGTCAATGCCCACCGTATCCCATTTCTGGAGGGCGTTGGCGATGAGAACTTTTGAGCCGACTCCGTCCGTGGTCATGGCCAGGGCGAAGCTGCCCATATCAAGCAAACCTGCGTAATGGCCGATCTCTGTGAGGGGTGCTCCGAAGCCCTGTCGCTTCGTGGTAAGCACTGCCTTCATGGCATCGATGGATCTGTTTTCCTGGTGAATATCCACACCCGATTCGGCGTAGGTCAGCTTCCTCATGCCTCGCCTCCCAGGCCGAATTCACGATGCAGCTCCTGCACGGCCCTTTCGGCGTCCTTGGACGCGACTACGAAGGAGATGTTGTGCTGGCTGGACCCCTGGCTGATCATTACTACATTTATCTTTGCCTGGCCCATGGCCTTGAAGACGCGCGCGGCGACCCCTGGCGTTCCTGCCATCCCAGCGCCCACCACGGCTACGGCGCAGACATCGTGGTCGTGGGAGATCTCCTTGACCAGGTCCCTGGGAAACTCCGCTCGCAGGGCATCCTCGGCCTTCTCAACCTGACGCTCCTCGATGACCATGGAGATGTTGGACTCGGAGGACCCCTGGCTGATCATGACGATGTTTATGCCGGCCCGCGCCAGGGCGCTGAATGCGCGGGCGGCCACGCCTAAAGTTCCAATCATGCCTGCTCCGGAGATGTTCAGCAGGGCTACATTTTTATGCAGCGTCACCGCCTTTATGACGTCCTCCTTTGGTACATCGTCGTGTACTATCTGCGTTCCAGGGCTGTCGGGATCGAAGGTGCACTTGACACGGACCGGTATGCCTTTCCTGATAGCCGGCTCAATGGCCCGAGGGTGCAGGACCTTGGCCCCGAAATAGGACAGCTCCATGGCTTCCCGGTAAGAGATGGTTGGTATGGTCTTGGCCTCGGGCACGATCTTGGGGTCCGTGGTCATAACTCCGGAGGTCTCTTTCCAGAACCAGATCTCATCGGCGTCAATAGCGGCTCCGATTAGTGAGGCGGACAGATCAGAGCCGCCACGGCCTAAGGTAGTAATAATACCTTTCTCATCCTTGGCTATGAAGCCGGTGACCACAGGAACACCCTTGAGAGGTAGCAGCCGCTTGGGAATCAAATCATAGGTTTTCTCAAGGGGTCTCGTGTCTCCGTAATTGCTGTCTGTGACTATTCCCGCCTCAGAGCCGGTGAAGTGCTTGGACGGGACATCCATATCCCTGAGGACGCCCGCCAGGATGGGTGCAGCCAGCTGCTCGCCAAAGCTGGATATATAATCTAGAGAGCGAGGCGTCAGCTCCCCCAGGTAGCAGATGCCGATATAGGCCTTCTCCAGCTCCGAGATCTTGCCGGCAACAGTCTCCTGGACCTCTCTGGCGATTTGAGGATCTTTAATCGCATCGGCAATGGCCCGATTGTGCCTATCCGAGAGTTTCTCTATGAAATCGATAACCTCGGCTACATTTCCTTCCGTCGCAGCCTTCCTGGCGCAGGCCAGGAGGTCGTCCGTGACTCCCTGAAGGGCGGAGGTGACCAGTACTATCTCATTATCGAGGTTGAAGTGCTTGACTAGATCGCCAACGTGTCTCAGCCGGTTTCCGTCCGCAACGGAAACACCGCCAAACTTCATTACCAAGCGCGCCATCGTGAAAACCTTGGCAAAGCTATCTTCGCAGCAATTTAAGCTTTATCCATAATATTATAATTCTCTGCTAAAGAAATGCTGAGATCTTTTTTGTCAAACGCAAAAAATTTTGTGAATCGACAGTGAATAAGGCGGGACATTTGCGGTCGAAATTCAGCTTCCAATGGCTTTGCATAACCTCTCGCATCAAATGAATTGATGTGTGATCTGATGCAGGCATTATATCTGGCATTTGGCTTTTAAAACGCCCTGAGACGGCCGAAGGCTTAAATAGATTGAGTCCGAGGATTCTGAGTCCTACTCTGGATTATAACCTTTATCTTAAACTTCGCGAGGCGTATTATGGGCAAGAGGAAAAAGATAGCAGAACGTGTCACGACCTTGATGGACAAGCCTGAGATGATCAGAAACATCGGAATTGTGGCACATATCGATCACGGTAAGACAACCCTTTCTGATAATCTGCTGGGCGGTGCGGGCATGATCTCCATGGACCTGGCAGGAAAACAGCTCTTTATGGATTTCGATCCCCTGGAGCAGGCGCGTGGCATCACCATTGATGCAGCTAACGTATCCATGGTTCACGAAATAGGCGGCAAGGAATATTTGATCAACATGATCGATACTCCCGGCCACGTGGACTTCGGTGGCGACGTCACCCGTGCCATGCGCGCCGTGGACGGCGCCGTGGTCGTTGTAGACGCCGTAGAAGGCGCTATGCCTCAGACCGAGACGGTGCTCCGCCAGGCTCTGCGTGAGGGTGTGCGCCCAGTTTTATTCGTCAACAAAGTGGACCGCATGATCAATGAGCTGAAAGTCGAGAAGAAGGATATGGCCGTTCGCCTGGGCAAGGTCATAGATAACGTCAACAAGCTTATTCGCGGCATGAACGAGGAGAAGTACAAAGCCGGCTGGAGGGTGGACGCAGCCAATGGCAGTGTGGCCTTCGGATCCGCTCTCTACAACTGGGCTATCAGCGTACCCCAGATGAAGAAGACCGGCATCGGCTTCGATCAGGTCTTCGACTACTGCAGGGCAGGAAAAATGAAGGAGCTGGCAGAGCAGGTGCCGCTCTACAAGGCCGTTAACGATATGGTGGTCAGGTTCCTGCCGAGCCCCATAGAGGCCCAGAAGGAGAGGGTCAAGGTCATCTGGCACGGCGACTGGAACAGCTCCGTCGGCAAGGCCATGGCGACCTGTGATCCCAATGGCCCCGTCGCCTTCATGATCACCAAAGTGAAGATAGATCCGCATGCGGGAGAGGTTACCACGGGAAGACTCTTCTCCGGAACCCTAACGCGCGGCATGGAGCTGCACATATCCGGTATAGCAGATACAAACCGCATTCAGCAGACGGGCATAGTCATGGGCGCAGAGCGGGTTGAGGTGGAAAGCATCCCTGCCGGAAACATTGCAGCCGTGACTGGTTTGCGGGATGCCATAGTGGGCTCCACGGTGTCCTCCGAAGAGGGCATGACACCTTTCGAGCAGATAAAGCACGTCTCTGAGCCGGTCATGACCGTGGCTGTAGAGGCCAAGAATACCCGCGATCTGCCCAAGGTCGTGGAGGTCTTGAGGCAGGTGGCCAAGGAAGATCCCACCCTGCAGGTCACCATCAACGAGGAGACCGGCGAGCACCTCATGGCTGGTATGGGCGAGCTGCATCTGGATGTAACCGTAACAAGGCTGCAGCGCGACCGCGGCGTGGAGCTGAAGACATCGCCGCCCATAGTAGTATATCGTGAATCCATCGCAGGCCGAGCCGGACCGGTGGAAGGAAAGTCCCCCAACCATCATAACAGGTTCTACATCGAGTTCGAGCCCCTGGAGCAGGGAGTGATCGGTGCTCTGAAAGAGGGCAAGATCAGCATGAAGATGGATGAGTTGGAGCGCAGGAAGCTCCTCATCGAGAAGGGCATGGACAAGGATGAGGCCCGGAACATAGCCGGCTATTACGGTACCAACGTCCTGCTTAACATGACCAAAGGTATCCAGTACCTCAGGGAGACCATGGAGCTCATCCTGGAGGGCTTTGAGGAGGCTCTGCGGAATGGACCCATATCCAGGGAGCCGGCTCAGGGGATAAAGGCCAAGCTTGTGGATGTCAAGCTGCACGAAGACGCGGTGCACCGCGGGCCAGCTCAGGTCATTCCTGCGGTTCGGCAGGCCATGCAAGCCGGCATCCTTATGGCTGAGCCTGTTCTGCTGGAGCCCTTCCAGAATGTCTATATACAGGTGCCCCAGGATCAGATGGGTGGAGCCATGTCGGAGATCCAGGGACGCAGGGGCGTTATCCTGAGCATGGACAGCCAGGGCGACATGA
>CAZPUO010000173.1:0-6242 GCA_964589745.1 uncultured Methanotrichaceae archaeon | reverse complement strand
AGATCAAGAAGGTTCAGCGAGCGGTCGAGGAATCCGAAAAAGGCCGCCTTGAGCTTATCCCCGGCAAGGTCACGGCCGTCAAGCCCGTGGGCATGGGCGATCGGGTCTGCGTGGACACAGCCAGCATGATGAGCCTCGGCGAGGGAATGCTCATCGGATCTCAGGCCAAGGGCTTCTTCCTGGTGCACAGCGAGTCAGAGGACAGCCCTTATGTCGCTGCGCGGCCCTTCCGGGTTAATGCCGGAGCGGTACACGCTTATATCAAAGTTGGAGAAAAGACCAGATATCTTTCCGAGCTGAAGTCAGGCGATGAAGTCACCATAGTTCGCAAGGACGGTGAAGCCAGGAGCGCCATCGTGGGCCGGGCCAAGATTGAGAAAAGACCCA
Source organism: uncultured Methanotrichaceae archaeon (assembly GCA_964589745.1). Classification (GTDB taxonomy): domain Archaea; phylum Halobacteriota; class Methanosarcinia; order Methanotrichales; family Methanotrichaceae; genus Methanothrix. The sequence continues at coordinate 5,855 of CAZPUO010000173.1, read as the reverse complement.
TGATCCTGATCGAGGCCGAGGCAAATGGAGAGAGAATAAGCACTCTGCTGCAGAACGCAGAGACCATAAAACTGGTCAGCCCAGATGGCACGCCTAAGTCAGTCGCAGACCTGAAGGCTGGCGACGAGGTTCTGGTGCATCTGGAGGAGAGCGCCCGGCACTTCGGCATGAAGATAGAAGAGAGCATAGTGGAGAAATAAATATTCGCAAAAAATACGTGAGTTCCAGAATATGATCCTCAAACCGCGCATCGTGGCCGTTCTGGGAAAAGAGGCCAGAAGAGATGTCTTGTCCCTAGCGGATGCTGATATGGTCGAGGTTCGACTGGACCTCATCGAAGGAGATTGCCTGGCGGTCATTAAGGCTGTCCGGAAGGCAACGAACCTGCCCATCATCGCCACCAACCGCCTGAAATCTGAGGGCGGTCAATTCGAGGGCAGGGAGGAGGACAGGATCGAGCTTCTTACGAAGGCTGCCGCATACTCCGATTATGTGGATATAGAGCTCTTGGCCAGGCAGAGATCAGAACTAATGGGAAGAGTGAACAGATCGATAATAATCTCCTATCACAACTTCGCCCGCACTCCCGGAAGGGATGAGCTGCTGGCCATCCTGAAAGAGATGAAAGATAGCAAGGCAGCCATTGCCAAGATAGCTGTAACACCCAACTGCATGAGGGACAATTTGGAGATCCTGGGGCTTCTTCTTGAGGCGGAGATGCCACTGTGTGTGATCGCTATGGGCCAAGTTGGCCGTCACCTTCGGGCAGTAGCTCCTCTGTATGGCTCAGTCCTGACCTACGGCTATGTATCATCGGCCGCTGCTCCGGGGCAGATGAGCATATCGGAGCTGAGGCAAGCGCAAAGGCTGCTTGACCCGGCGTCAGCAACGCTTTGGGCAGACTCTGCGAAGAAGATGTCTGTATCTTCGACCTGAATTTATGAGCGTCGGGGATCATATCGCAGCCCTTCCGACCTGACAATTATCATTATTTTACACAAGATTTAATTACCCCGATTACTTATTCGAGGCAATGGAAGTAATTGTGGATGTAGGAGGCAGACCCGGCCTGGATTGCGGGGGCTTCTGCAGCTTCTGTTACTTCAAAGGGGTCCAGAGAGTAGAGCCCTCCGGATGCAGGCGATGCGAACCCCACAAAAGGGGATGCGACTATTGCTCCAGGGAGGTGGTGGAGATTGAACCCGGTTTCAGGCCCCTGGATCAGCTGGTCTTCGAGGCGTCCCGAAAGACCCTCTGTTCTACACCGGACGCGATCATTATCAAAGGAAATGGCGATGTAAGCTGCTATCCTGATCTCCCTAAACTGGTAACGACCGTCAGCAACGGCAAGGTGCCTGTATGCCTGGATTACACCAGCGGAAAGGGCTTCACCCGAGGAGATGAAGCCGAGGCCCTCGTCGTCGCAGGAGTCCGGAGGATAAGCTTCTCTATTTTCTCTACCAATGTCGAACTTCGCCGCAAATACGTGAACGATAAGCATACAGAAGCAGTTCTAGCCAACCTCAGGACCTTTTGCGAGCTTTGCGACGTTTATGCCATGGCAGTTCTCATACCGGGCGTGAACGACGGCCCTGAACTGGAGAAGACTGCCCTTGATCTTGTGGATATGGGGGCCAAGGGCCTTATGCTGATGACCTTTGCAAATACCCGGGAGCAGGGACTCATATTTGGTAATGCGCCCATCATGCCAGGGATAACTCCCCATACGGTAGAGGATATCAAGAGAATAACGAATGAGATGCAGGAAAAGTGCGAATTGAGGATCATCGGCACCCCCCTCTGGGATCCCCACACCAAAGCCCCCTTTGCTCTGGCTTACCACAAGCAAGAGCTGAAGAAGCTTCCGACAATTGAAAAAGAGGCCACCGTCATTACCAGTGCTGTGGCGTACCCCCTGTTGTCATCGATATTCCGGGAGCTGGGGGATATGGTTAACGTCGTAGCGGTGAAAAAGGAGATAGGCAACCTTATCACTCTGAAGGACTTTGAGGAACTCGATCTGAAAAATTTGAAGGAAAGAGTGATTATCCCCGGCATGGTTTTGGCCCACGACAAAGAGATCCGCAGAGCGCTGCGACGAGACGGCAAGAGCAGACTGGTCTTCCGGGGCCCAGATAATCTCACTGTGGAATCGGAACGAAGCATTTACCTGACGCCACGACAGGTTCTTGACCGAGAGCTGGAAGCCTTCACAGGCCTCATTGAGGAGATCAACGACCTGGGAATCAGAACCTCTGAACTCGCTCTGGGCCGCAAATATCATTGACACAAGTGCTTTTCTTTTTCTGCGCTCATAGCTGCCAGTCGATTGAGAATTAGTTCAGGGTGGCTAAAGAATTTATTCAAACTTCTTCTTAAGGTTATAATTCCTCGGCCTGGCGAAACAAGACCAAAACCCTTATATTCGATAATTGTCTAACCTTATTTCGTCTAATGTCGAAATAAATTTAGACGACTCGGAAGAAAAATCGTAAATTCGGAGGAAACATTGTTTAGATTCGAAGATGATTTCATGTTTGAGAATGCTGGTTGCAACCAGGTAGACTTGAGATTGGGCATTTGGGATCTTCCCAAAGGACCGGAGCCCGGGCCGCAGATGCCCAAAAAGAGAAGGCCCAAGATCGTTTGAGATGAATTTGGGCCGGGCTCCTTCGCGGTCCTGGCCCAAGACGAATCCCATTTATAAAAATCTGCCTTGACAGAACAATTCTCTCTTGCAGAACCTGGATAGCGGCCCTAAGGAAATTGATACCGCCCCAAAGCTTTGGCCAAATAGGTTTTTAAGCAAATTTGCGATTTTCTTTTCAGGCAACTTTCGCGGCAAAGAGCTGAACGCAATATGCCTCAGGGGTAGATGAGATGAAGCCTTTCTGATATTCCTTCCTCGGAGGCGCTCGCGAGAATGAAGCGATTTCAGGCGACGGCGAGGGAATATTTAAGTATTAGTTGTCAGGTAAGTTGGTCACAAATGATGGTCGTATCGCCCCGATACAGAGATAAATATAACTAGGAGGAAATAAGATGGCGTTCTACACGTTGGGCCTTACCTTTAATCTTGTGATACTCCTGACAGTTATTGTACTTGCTGTTTGGATATATGGTATATATTTCAACTTTAAGAAATGGGGCCTCGGATCCACCGGCTACCACGACCAGCTGCGCAACAGCTTCTGGCTCTTCATTGCCACCTGGATTCATGAGGCGTTCAAAGACGGCGTATGGGTATTCATAAGAACAATCGTACTTGATGTCTTTCTTCTCCGAAGGACGCTGGCCAGAAGCCCGGTTCGATGGGTCATGCACATGAGTATGTTCTACGGGTTCCTGACCCTCGCGGCCCTTTCGGGGCTAGGGCTTATGATCGATATCGTTGAGCATTTCAACCTGCTGGGCCTCGCTGAGCAGGCGGAGATCGCCAAAGAGGCTCTGTCGCTGCCCTTTGATATCTTCGGGTATCTGCTTCTCATCGGCGCAACTATTGCCGTGTCCAGGAGGATTCTGCTCAAGTTCGTGAGGGACAACACCAGTGCCTACGACGCCTTCCTGATCGGTGCTGTATTTCTGATCACTATCACTGGATTTTATGCCGAATGGCTGCGCGGGAATGCTTTCCTGGTGGGAAATGCCTTTGAGTATCCACTCTATGCGCCTCACTTCGCCCTCATCCATACGGTTCTGGCCCTGGGTCTGTTCGCCTTTGTTCTGCCCTGGACCAAGTACATCCATGTGATAGCAACGCCCATGACCCTTATGGCCAACAGAGGAGGAGAGTAAAATGGCCGATGAAAAAAAAGAGTCCAAGCCCTTGATGACAGGCTACCTGATGTCCACCCAGCTCCTGGAGATCGATGGCTGCAATAGATGCCAGGAGTGTATGAAGTGGTGCCCGACCTTTGCAGTGAGACCGGATAGGCCAGGGATCACCCCCATGTATAAGAACGCGAAGTGGAGAGAGCTCCTGGCAAAGAACCACAGCCTAAGGGCGAAGATCTTCGGCGGCAAACCTCTCAACGAGGATGAGATGAAGCTCTTCACCGAGGACGTGTACTACTGCACCACCTGCGGCGTCTGCGGAACGGTTTGCGAGGCGGGAATAAAGACCGTAGAGCTCTGGGAGGCCATGCGGCCCAATCTTGTGGATCGCGGAAACGGCCCCTACGGGAAGCAGGCTTTTTTCCCAAAGCTGGTCAGAGCAGATCGGAATCCTTACCAGGGCAAGCAAGAGGATAGGTTGTGCTGGGTTCCCAAAGATGCCAAGGTCGAGGAGTCGGGCGAGATTGTATACTTCGCAGGCTGCACCGCGGCATACAGGCAGCAAGCCCTGGGAGTGGCCACTGTAAGGATTTTGAATAAACTGGATGTGGATTTCGCGATGCTTGGCAAGGAGGAATGGTGCTGTGCTTCTGCTATGGTTAGAACCGGCCAGAGAGAGGTCATGGCCGAGTGTGCCGTGCACAATGTCGATGCGCTCAAAGACGCCGGTGCAAAGACGGTGCTCTTTGCCTGTGCTGGTTGCATTAGAAATTCCACATTAGACTGGCCTAGATGGTATGAGGGCTACATCCCTTACAAGAACGTGCCGCTCTCGGTATTCTTGAGGGATAAATTAAGAAAGGGCGAAGTAGAGTACAAGATCCCTCTAAACTATACGGTTACCTACCACGACCCCTGTCACAACGGCAGGCACCTACTGCATGAGATTGGACGGGATTGGGCCTTTGAAGCGTCTAGGGAGTGCCTTGAGTCCATCCCGGGCCTGAAGTTCGTAGATATGGTAAGGAACAGAGAGCTGCAGAGGTGCTGCGGTGCAGGAGGCGGCGTCAAGGCCGGCATTCCCGACCTGGCTCTGGATATGGCCAAGGCCAGGGTAATGGATGGAGAAGAGGTTCATGCAGACGTCATCGCATCCACCTGTCCGTTCTGCCGAAGGAATATCATGGATGGCAGGAATGATGCCAAGTCCAGCATTAAAGTATTGGATGTGGTGGAACTCATGGCCGCATCCATGGGCCTGGACATGACCATCCCTGAGAATCCCTACACCAAGTATCAGGAGCAGGATGTCTTGGTTTGCGGACCTGAGGTCTGCAAGGTAGAGACCATTGAGCGCAAGGCTCCTGGCAAGGATCTGGTGGGCGAGGCTCACTGAAGCTCAGTTGAGGGGTATCTGGACCATCCGGATATCCTTTCTGTTTTCATATGCCAAATGACCGAGATTCGGGACCCCGTGCATGGCTATGTGAAGCTGGAGGGACTGGCCCTGGAGCTGGCGGACACGCCCCAGATGCAGCGGTTGCGCTGGATAAAGCAGCTGGGCCTGGCCAATCTGGTCTATCCTGGCGCCAATCACACCCGCTTCGAGCACAGTCTGGGAGCCTATCACTTGGCAGACAGGCTTTCCGATCATCTTGGCCTGGAGGAGGAGGAGAGGCTGAAGATCGGAGCGGCAGCGCTTCTCCATGACTTGGGCCACGGCCCCCTCTCTCATGCCACAGAGGCAGTGCTTGCGCCATACCTGCGAATGGAGCATGAGAGCATCATCGATCTTCTGAAGAGGGGGGAGGTCAAGGAGGTCCTGGACGGCCACGGGCTTCGGCCAGCTGAGATCCAGAATCTCATTCACGGAAACGGCCTGGGCCAGATCCTGAATGGCGAGATCGACGTGGACAGGATGGATTACCTCCTTCGGGATGCCCACTACACGGGTGTGGCCTACGGGGTGATAGATCGTCTGCGGCTCCTGCAGGAGATGACGCTTCATCACGGACAGCTGGTAGTGCAAGCGGGAGGCATTCAGGCCGCGACCTCTCTGCTCATATCCAGGCTGCTCATGC
>CAZPUO010000172.1:0-6288 GCA_964589745.1 uncultured Methanotrichaceae archaeon | reverse complement strand
TTTGATAGATCGGCCCCCTGGACCTGCGCGCCAGCCTCTGGCCATGAAAGGCTTATAAATCAAAGGGACACTAGAATTCTTCATGATACTGAACAACCAAGCCAAAGTAGGCCTGGTTACCGTCTTCTGTCTCCTCGGCCAAGGGTATATCTTCACCTACATTTTGGGAGTGGAGCCCAATCCAGCGCTATCCTTTGTTCCGCTTATTCCCTACATAGTCTACATCTATGCCCGCGGCAGGAGGACGTGGTATTACGACCAACCTCTTTACTGGATGGCAGCGGTGATTGTCCTGACCCTGCTTGATATTGCACCCTTTGCCTATGAGGCCCTGGTAAGATCAGGTGTTGTTTGAGCGACCCTCTTTTTATCGTCGTGTCTCGAATTTCGGTCGTGGGTGAACGCTACTGAAATTATCAAGAGAATCGAACCCAGAGGACCTATTTTAGCAATGAGCATCAATTAGGCCAATTGCTAAGCGTTTTTCTGTAGCTCACGTACGCGACCCGAAATTCCTGATTGATTATAATGTCCGTTCATGGTTCAGAGATCGATGCTGATCGCTCGCTCAAAATTGATTCAATATAATCCCAAATTTTATAATCTCTGCCGTGAGATTATTACTATTATGCGTTTCGAGAACAGAGCTGAGGCGGGAAGGCAGCTAGCTAGAGTCCTCGCTAAATATAGTGGAAAGGATGTTGTGGTTTATGCTCTGCCCAGAGGTGGTGTCGTTCTGGGCTTTGAGATCGCGAAAAGCCTTGAAGCTCCTCTAGATCTGGTGATAACCAGAAAGATAGGCTATCCAGGAAACGAAGAGTGTGCCGTCTGCGCAGTGGCCGAGGACGGTCACATGATATGCGATCGCGGTGGCGCCTCTTTCCTTGATCAGGAGTGGCTCGGAGACCAGGCCGAAAAGGAGATGCAGGAAGCTAAAAGGAGAAGGCAGGTCTATCTGAGCGGCCGAGAGCCGCTAACTGTGGAGGGAAAAGTGGCCATAATCGTCGACGACGGAGTGGCCACCGGACTCACTATTTTGCTGGCAATCATGGAGGTGAAGCACGGCCATCCCAAAAAAATCGTTGTGGCGGTTCCAGTCTCCTCTCGGGATGCAGCAGAGAAAATCCAAGCTGATGCAGATGAGCTGATAGCTCTAGATGTGCCGCCAAGCTTTGTGGCAGTTGGAGAGCATTATGAACAGTTCCCCCAGCTCAGCGATGATGAAGTCATTAGACTAATGAAGCAGGCAGACGACTTGAGATCTCCGAAATAGCGACTTTAGTCTTGAGACGAATACATCAGATCCAGAAAATAGTGATTTGAGATCGCGACGTTCGGACAATTAAAAACCAGATGATTCACAGAATATTGTTCATTACGGCAGAACGAAAGATCAAGATAGTGTTTGGCCGAGGAGATACAGTAGCCTGATGCGGATTTTCCTTGAATGAGGCCATCTGCACGGTTATCTACCTCCAATTTTCAGTTAACTATATATGCAAGATCCGCAAACGGGACAGGCCGTGCAAAATTTCGAGATAAATGTCGAGACCTTGATCACTATCACAGGATTTTTGGGCGCAATTTTGCTTCTCATCGATGTTATAGCTCTAAAGTGATCTTTTTGATGACGATAAAGATCGGCTAATGATTGGAGGTCCCTTTGGTATCGTTTCAATACTATCAGAAAAACAAAGCCAAATCACTAAAAAAGTAAGGAGAGGTTCAGGAAAGGAGGAATGAGGACCTGAACTCTCTACCCGCTGGCAGAAGAGATCAATTTGATCCACAATATTTCTATTTTAAGATATGATCTCATTTGATTTAACTTTTTCGGTATATTAAACGAGTTTGCGTACATACTATTTTAAAATTTTCTCGACATGACGAGAATGGAGAAGCGAAGCTTAGATGTAGCAGCGATCTCAAGAGTATTACATTTCCAAGGGACATTCCGAGGATGTCTAGCGTTCATGCCATGACGGGTCGCATCTTAATTCGACCGCTGGCATGAACTAAAGAAAGGAGGCTGCGAAGGGATGAGAGCGGAAGAAGTCAAGGAGTATGAAAAGGCCTTGGATGTATGTGAGAAAATGCTGGCTTTTGAGATGGACTCTTTGCAAAAAAGCAATATCCAGAGGAAGATAGGCGATATCCACCTCGAGATCGCCAAGATGGAAAGAAGCAAGGAAAGCTGCTCGCAAGCCCTTCAAGCCTATCAGAAAGCCCTCGATGTCTATACCGCTGAACGCCATCCAGCTAGCCACGCCAGAGTGGTGAAAGGCTTGGGCTCTGCCTATGCGGCCATGGCAGATCTGGAGGATCGAGCGGAAAACCTAAAGCGTGCCATCGAGGCCTGGGAAGAATCCCTCCTGTTCTTCACCCTATCCAGCTTTCCCTTTGATTATGCGTCGCTGCAAATTGAGCTGGGAGCGGCCTACAGGAAGCTTGCTGAGCTGGATAATCGAATGGAAAACGGCAAAAAAGCGGTCGAAGCATGCAAAGAAGCCCTCAAGGTCTTTGCCCTCAAAGAAGATCCTCTGCGACACGCAGATGCCAAAATTTGCCTGGGAAGTGCATATCTAGCCCTAGCAGAGGCCAGAGATCGCGCAGATAACTGCAAGCAGGCCATAGGCGCCTACAGTAGAGCCCTGCAGGTCCACACTCTGGAGCGCTCTCCCGATCAGTATGCGGCCATAAAAAACAACCTGGCTGTGGCCTATCTAGCTCTTGCTGAAGTGGAGGATAAGAAAGAGAACTGCCGGCTGGCCGTTCAAGCCTGCGGCGATGCCCTCCGTGTCAGAACGCTCGAAAGGCAACCGCTGCCTTTCGCCGCAACCCAGAACAACTTGGGGAATGCTTACCTAACCCTGGCGGAGGTAGAGGAGGGCATGGAGAACTGCGAGCGCGCTCTTGGGGCATACAGAAACGCTCTGCAGATTTATTCCCTGGGGCAGTTCAAGGAACAATACGCTGCGACTCAAAACAACCTAGGAAACGTCTATCTGACCCTGGCCGAGGGAGAGGAAAGGGCTGAGAACTGCCTGAAGGCAGTGCGTGCCGCAGAGGAGGCGCTCAAGGTCTTCAGGCTGGAAACCTATCCTCAAGACTTTGCAGAGTCCAAAGGGATCCTGTGGCTCGCCTATCTCATTCTGTCAGACATCGAGTACAGAGCTGAGAACTGCCTCCTCGCCCTGGAGGCCTGCCAGGAGAGGCTCTGTGCCTACAGCGCGGGAGCGCAGTCGCAGGAGTATGCTTCCTGTCAGAAGGATCTGGCCGTCACCTACAACCGACTGGCAGATACCGAAGGTTCGGCCGAAGCCAAGGCCGTGGACTGCCGCAAGGCAATCGTGGCCTGCGAGGCGGCTCTGCAGATCTACGGTGCGGCGGACTATCCTGAGGAGAATGCGGAGGTTCACATGCTGCTCTGGGCGGCTTATTCGGCTCTGGCAGAAGTTGAGGACTGGCCCGGGAACTGCCGGCTGGCCATCGAAGCCTGCGAGGAGGCTCTCGACATTTACGCAGGCAGAAGCCAGTCAGATTACGCTGATGCCAAGAAGAGTCTCGGCTATAGCTACCTCACCCTGGCGGAGATGGCGGACAGAGCGGAAAACTGCCGGCTGGCCATCGATGCCTACGACGTTGCCCTGCAGTTCTACACCCTGGAGAAGGCGCCTCTGGAGCACGCCGATATCTTGCGGGATCTGGCATTTGCCTACGTTACTCTTTCCGAGGCAGAGGACAAAGAAGAATGCTGCAAGAAAGCATTGAAGATCTACAAAAAAGCCTTCAGGATCTACACCGGGCTTGCCGCCGAACCGATAGATGGGGGCGATCCGACGGCGGCCAAGATACGAGATCTGGCGCAAAAATGCCATCGGTCCATGGAGTCCTGCAAGAGAATCCTTAAGGTATGCAAGAGGGCCAGGAGTGTCTCACAACTGCCGAAGGAGTCGGAGCATGACGGACTTAACGGATAAACAGAAAGCAGAGTACTTCCGCCGCTCGTACACTGCTGCGGACGGGCTTTGGTTCATGAAGCTTGAGGAGAAGCATGGTTTTGAGGAGGCGCTGCAACTGGATGAAGCGGTCTGGGAGGTTTTGCCGAAGATTCAGGCCCGCATTATCAAAGCCATGATGAACCTTGGCAATGGCCTGGACAGCCTTCAGGTGGCCATCGCCACACGATTTGACTTGGAGGGCTTTGGGTTTGAGCTAAAGAGACAGGAGGACAGCTTTCTAGTGATCATCAGCAGGTGCCCATGGCATGATCTGATGATCAAATCGGGAAGAGAGAAGATTTCCGAGAGGGTGTCAGACCTCATCTGCAGGGTGGAAAATTCGGTGTGGGCTTCAGAGTTTGCGAATGATGGGGCTGAAAAGATAAGATTCGAACAAGAGGATCGGATCTGCCAGGGTGCAAATAGATGCAGGCTCAAATTTTGCAGATAGGCTGAAAAAATTTCCATGAAGGGAAATCCGGGATAATCCCCAAAATCGGATTTCCTGGAAAGGGCTCTTGCTCAACTTGCACGCACTTGGAAGCTCGTTTGATCTTCGATAAAGATCGAATAAAGAAGTCAATTTCGCAATCGGATAAAAGGCGAAGGATAATAAAAAACTTCGGGTTATTTTCTATCATCGAATCCCATCTTGACGTGCGTCCCATCGCAGAATGGCTTGTTCTTGGAGCCTCCGCATCGACAAAGGGCAAATGGTCCGCATTTAGCTGTTTCTTTTCCTTCCTGGTCCACTAGAGAGCAACTGCCTTCAACGAGGAGAGGGCCATTTTTCACAACCTTGATCCGGGCCGAAGGTTTTCCGGCATCTTCGGCCTTTTCGTAGGATAGAGCCCCGGAAGGGCATCGATCAATGACCCGCATGATATCCGCGGAGCTTGCTCCTTTCATATTCACCCAGGGTCTCTGTTCGCGGTTGAACACCTGCGGCAAACCTTTCACGCACTCCCTAGCGTGGATGCACTTAGCAGGGTCCCAGAAGACCACAATTTCACCGTTCGAGTATGTTTTCATTGGACCAAGAAAAGAGTTCCATTTCTACTAAAATTTTCTGCTATTTTGAGGCTGTGCTTCCATCATATTGCTGTCTGACCGTCGTCAATCATTTCCTTCGGCACTTCTTGAAAAGCATAGATAGATAAAGAAATAGCAAGCATAAAGAAAAGGAAGCTGAAAGTTAGGGAGAATTTAGTCTATGCCGAATACATTGGATTTCCTGAAAGAAGCATTTGCAGGTGAGTCGCAGGCCAATCGGAAATATACCGCTTTTGCAGTCAAGGCTGACAAGGAAGGCTTCGCTCAAGCTGCCAAGCTCTTCCGGGCAGCGGCCGAGGCAGAGGCAGTCCATGCTAAAAATCATCTGCGGGCTCAAAAAGCCATCAAGTCCACCCAGGAAAACTTGCAAGCAGCCATATCCGGTGAGGACCTGGAATGGGAGAAGATGTACCCTGAGATGATCCAGACCGCCAAGAATGAAGGCAACAAGGCTGCGGAGATGTCCTTCCGATATGCTAATGAGGTGGAGAAGATTCACTCCCAGCTCTACAAGAAGCTGCTAGCCAGCCTCAGCGCTTCAGAAGGGGAATTTCCTTATTACGTCTGTCCCATCTGCGGAAACACTGTGGAGAAGGAGGCTCCTGAAACCTGTTCGATCTGCGGAACAAGCGGCAAGCAGTTCAAAAAGTTTGATTGAATTCCTGCAGCAGGAGCGTGGAGGCTCAGGGATCTTTCCCTGCCTGACATCCTTTTTGCTCATTTGCATTCAAAATAGCATCAATCATAATAATAGCATCAATCATAATAATAGCATCAATCATAATAATATCATTAATCATAATAGTATCATTTCAGCTCAGAGCCGCATCTCCAATCCGATCCTTTTCCGAAGAATTTAATATTCAAGCATGCAATATGATAATGATATGAGCAATGGTTTGCACAATCTAGCTTCTGAGGGCCCTGTCAATGATGTTTTTAAGACCATCTACAGCCGCCGCTCTGTCCGGGATTATCGGACAGAGGAAGTGCCTGACCGTGTGATCCGGGAACTGATAAAGGCTGGAACATACGCTCCCAGTGCCGTTAACAAACAGCCCTGGCGCTTTATGGTCATAAAGAACCGGGAGCTGATGAAAAAGCTCTCGAACAAGGCCAAGGAGCTGTGGACGGAGCATGATGCGAGCGCGTCCAATCCCGACATCATCAGGCTGGCTAATATGGTAGCTCGGCCGGACTTCAACATATTCTACAATGCGCCGCTGTTGATAAT
>CAZPUO010000171.1:0-6295 GCA_964589745.1 uncultured Methanotrichaceae archaeon | reverse complement strand
TTCGATCCATTAATTCTTGAATATCTGAATTATGGCCTATGTGGGTCAATTTTACTATTGACCTTATGAAAAGAAAGAAATTTAATATTTAGTAAATAATGGAAAAGATAACAAATATAGCCCATTCTTGCCGTGACCGTCGGCCCTATTATGTAACATGAAGTTATTGGACAACGGCAAAGCATTTCATTGATATGGGAATTACTGTTGAAAATACATTAATTAATATCATTTAAAATATGATTCTTACTTTAAGTGTATTTTAAATACCGTATTTTATATCAAGGGTTAGATAAGCTAACGCTGTATTTGCTGAATTTTTATATACAAACGCTTCCCAAATTTATAATCCTTCGCGGAAGAGGCCAGGTCTAAATACTGATGGCGGCTCTTGCGATAGAACTAATGGCTGAAATAAGAATGACACAATCACAATATAGAAAAGTATTTAGTGTTTAGAGCATTTAACTTCAAAGTCAGAGGCTCTGATAATTATGAGTGAATTGATAATAGCAAAAAGGCCAAATTTAGGATTCATTCCGGAAGTCGTCGGATATTTGGCAAGCATTAAAGAACCTGATTACATTTATACTGATTACAAAGTGAGACACCCTCGCGCTGTCTTTAATTATTCAAAATATTATGTTGTAATGGATTTCATAGATTTATTAAAAGAACTTGAGGAAAATCAAAACAATTTTAATAAAGAAAACCAATTAGATAGAAAATTTAGAAACTTAATTAGCGATTTCTTCAAATTTTATGATTCTTGTTACGAAGTTATGCTTGGTTGCTGCAAGCAACACACCCCGCCTTCCGAAAATCTATTTATTTGGAGATGGTTAGAAGATAAGAAGGAAGAATATCACAAGGGTCAAAAATATAGGGTGGGAAAAGAATTTGATAAAAAAACTAGAAAAGAAATTAACTATTTTAGAATGATTAACAACAAGTTGAAACATACGAGCAATACAATTTGGCCAGTATATTTCCATGACCCGTCTCGTACCATAATGGGATTCTATGTAGAAGCTGTTATTGGTGTAAGGACGGTGGGTCCGGATGAAAGCATTCATCCTAAATATGATGGAAATACTCAATCTGCAAATTCCTATAATTTTAAACTACGAGAACTATACTATCTTTTCTATATGGTATCGGAGACACTCAAAGAAACAATTATAAATCATTACAAGGAAATTTATAACCTCGATTTGGAATTCGATGAAAGATACAATGAAGATCATAAAATTACAGATAAATATGAAAAAGATTTATTTAAAAGGATTAACAGCCTGCCGCATGAATATTTCCCAAATGAATTTGGAAATAAAATTTTCGAAGTTCGGGAAGAGATTGATAAATTGATTTTCGCTGAAAAAACCGCGGAATCTATAATTTTAAATGGAGCATTTAGTTTTATTCGAAGGGGGGATGAATCGAGCACATATGGGGTTCCTTATTTATCGGAAAAAACATTCATTAAATAACATTGGCAAGTAAGGGGATTTGATATCTCTAAGTAATTTAACAGTTTGTTCCAGACGTCCAATTTTAGAAATAGATGGAGTCCTGTGAGGTTTTGGTCAAATGTCAAAGCAAAATTTTGATCTACGGCTAAGTCCCGTATTCGACGAATGCTGCATAGTTTTGGGGGAAATCCCCATTTTCAAGATGCTGATCGATGGCGTTTGGAGAAGCTCTGAGGATGGGGAGCAGTTCGATGTTCATACTCCCATCGACGGCAGCGTCATTGCCAAAGCCCAGCTCGGCACTCGTCGGGACGTGGACGCAGCCGCCAGCGCAGCAAAAGAGAAAAGGGGCATCAGGAGTCTGCCCGCCATTGAGCGCATCGAGATCTTCAATTGTGCGGCAGGCATGATGGAGAAGCATCAAGATGAGTTTGTGCGCGTGCTCCAGCTGGAGGCCGGAAAAACGCTGGCAGACGCAGAAGGCGAATTCCATGCCACCCTTCAGAGGCTCAGGCTGACCATGGAAGAGGCCAGGAGGATTTACGGAGAGTATATCCCCGGCGATTGGTCCACGAGCACCCAGGAGAAGATGGCTCTGGTGATCCGCGAGCCCGTAGGAGTCGTGGCGACCATAATTCCTTTCAACTATCCCCTTTTCATTGCCTCCACCAAGATCGTTCCTGCCTTGCTGGCCGGAAACTCCGTGGTGATCAAGCCCTCCAGCTCCAATCCCATATCTGCGACGATGCTGGTCAGGATACTGGAGGAGGCAGGCGTGCCGGAAGGCAGCATGAACCTGGTTACGGGCAAAGGAGATGAGATGGGAGACGCACTGGTCATGAGCAATAACGTGGACATGATCAACTTCACGGGAAGCACGCCCGTAGGTCGTCGAATCTCCAAAATGGCGGAGATGAAGAGGCTGCACCTGGAGCTGGGCGGAAAGGCTTATGCTCTGGTCCTGGATGATGCCGATCTGGATCTGGCGGCAGAAAGATGTGTTTATGGATCTCTGAAGTTCGCAGGTCAGAGATGCGACGCTGTGAGTGCCGTGCTGGCGGTAGGGGAAATTGCAGATGCCTTGAGCGAGAAAATTGTTGATCAGGTTGACCGATGGAAGCTCGGCGATCCCAGAGATCAATCGGTTTCAGTCGGCCCGGTGATAAATACAAAAGCGGCAGAAGGCATTCATGAGCTGGTCACGGATGCTTTAGCCGGTGGGGCCAAGCTTTTGAGGGGCGGCAAATTCCGCGGGTCCTACTACGAGCCGACCGTACTCGATAATGTGCCGAAATCTGCCAAGATCGCAAAAGAGGAGGTTTTCGGACCTGTGGTCACTATTATCCGGTGCGAGAACGAGGACGAGGCCTTGAGCTTTGCCCGCAAATCAAAATACGGTCTGGAGTCCTGCGTCTTCACCAGAGAGTTCTATCGCATGTGGCGCGCTGCCAAGGCCCTGGAGTGCGGAGAGGTTACCATCAACGATTGTCCCTCGCACGGAGTGGGCTATTTCCCCTTCGGCGGGATAAAGGATTCCGGCATGGGGCGGGAAGGCATAGGCTACAGCATCGATGAGATGACCAATCTAAAGACCATTGTCTTCAACCTGGGGCCAGCCGGCCTCGGAAAGAAAGAGCAGCTCGCCGCTGCTTGCAGGACGAGTGTGCCGCCGAAGAAGCCTGAGCCAGAGAACGGTGAGTAGCCCACCACTGTTTATCTGCTGCTCAAACTTCTTCGACTACATTAGCGCTACTTTTTCACCCACTTTCCTGACTTTTCGTCCTTCTCATAGACCTTCTTCACTGCGGACCAGGCAACCCTATGAGCAGTCTCTTCCCTGGAAGCGCCTCCCCTGCGGTCCTCGGGATTGGCATATTGATCCCACGCGTTGTTGAAGGCTTCTCGATAGATCTCTTGAGCATGCTCCGGCAGGTTTTCCCGCACGCTCGCAGGCAGTTCGCTCACACTTTTGTATGGCAAGAATTCACCTCCGTGAATAATAATTTTCATTAATTAATTTGGGGTTTTCTCTTTTCTAACACACTGACCGACCTTTTTTGGCACAGTTTTCGATGGCTCACCGTTTAATAGGGCACCTCCTCGACCTCCAGCCAGCCATGCCGCCCAGAGTAACCACCATATTCTTCCAACCTCGGGCCTGCAAAAAGCTGGCGGCAACCATGGAGCGCATGCCGCTGCCGCAAAAGACATGCACTGCTCTGTCTTTGGGCACTTCTTCGTAACGCTCAGGAATCCGGGTTACATGGATGTGCTGAGCGCCGGTGATTTGGCCGTCCTTTTTCAGCTCTTCCTCGCTTCGTACATCCAGAACCCAGAGCGGCTTATCTTCATCCAGGAGGCGGCAGAGATCCTGCACCGTCAGAGTCCGGATGGAGGCGCTGGCCATTCCGGACATATGCCAGTTGAGCAAGCCTCCTGCCAGATAGCCTTCGATCTGGTCGAAGCCCAGGCGCAGGAGAATGCGGGTGGCTTCTTTTGGATCGTTGGTCTCGGTAACCAGGAGAACTGGCCGATCATAGCTGAGGAACCACCCGGCAAAGCTGGCCAGCCCATCAAGCCAGATGGATTGAGCGCCTGGAACGTGGGCTGCCCCAAAGCCGAGCTCCATGCGCGTATCCAGGATCTGGGCGTTGCTTGCCAGGGCCTGGAAGTCTTTCGGCGCCAGTGGCCTGGGCCTCGGCAGGGCTCCAAGGATTGGCTGCCCATCCAGGTTGACCTGCTCCATCTTGCTAAAATAAGGCGGCCTTTCCGGCTGGCTCTTCAGCAGCTTGGCCACGAACTCCTCTTTGCTCTTAACCTGGAGCCGGGGGTTGTGCTTTCTCTCCAGGCCGACGGTGGTCCAGAGCCGCTCGGCTATGGATTCTCCGCAGACCGAGCCAGATCCGTGGGCCGGGCAAACGATGATCTCGTCGCCCAGGGGCAAGATCCTATCGAAGATGCTATCGTAAAGCTGGCCCGCCATCTCAGCAGCCCTGCTCATGCCTAAAAGATCGATGCGCCCCACCTCCCCAGCGAAGAGGGTGTCTCCGGAGAAGAGCACCCAGGGAAGGCCGTCGGGATCTCGCAGCAGATAGCTCATAATTCCGGGAGTGTGACCCGGAGTGAGAATAGCCTCGATCTCCAGTCTGCCCGCCTTCCACCTCTGACCTGATTGCACAGCATGCCCGTACCGGTAATCCCACTGGCCGTCGGCATGCCAGACCTTTGCGCCCGTGCGAGAGGATAGTTCCGTGGAGCCGACGAAGTAGTCCTCGTTGCGATGGGTCTCCAGGATGTGGGCGATCCTCATTCCTTCTGCCGAGGCCTTTTCGATGTAGATCTCGCAGTCCCTCCTGGGATCGATAACTAAGGCTTCGTTCTTATCGCCCACAAGGTAAGAGTAGTGCGCCAGCCCTCTGGAGACTATTCTCTCGAAGAGCATAATTTTACACCGGATCCCGCTCAATCCAATTTTAATTTATGGATAAAACTATTCGATAATACCATAAAAATAAAATATTAAAATGGGTTTTCGCCTGTCACAGAAGGATTCTCCGGGTAAGAAGACCATTCGGTGAAGGAGCCTTCATAGATTTTGACTTTGTCGTAGTCGAGGTAAAACTTCATGAAGAGGAACTCGTTGGTGGCTTCTCGTCCGGTGCCGCAGTAGATGAGAACGGTCTTGTCCGGGGTGATATTGAATTTGCCCACTAACTGTTGCAGCTCCTCATCGCTCTTCAGGAGCTTGGCATTTTCTTTGGCCATGAGGCTCCGCCAGGGCAGGCTGAAGGCTCCAGGGATATGGCCGTTCTTGATCCAGAGGCCGCCTTCCTTGTAGATCTCGAAAGGCCGGGCGTCGAAGATCATTACGTCCTTCTGCTCTCTGAGCCTGCTAAACTCATCGTACTCCACGAAATAATCCCGACGGATTTGTATCTTGAAGTCAGACATATCCCATTTGGGAAATACTTTGGTCAAACCCCTCCCTTCATCCTTCCACTTCTCCAGGCCGCCGTCCAGGATGTATACCTTGTTGTGACCGAAGCGCACTAACGAGTAGGCCATCATGGTCTGCTCCAGGCCATCTCCAAGGCCGGCGGTGCATTTGCTGTATCTGCCGGAACCAGAGTACACCACCACGGCTCGGTTTTGGTCCAGCCCGGCGCGGCTGAAGACCGGTTGAAGAGATTCAGGAGGAACGTACATGGCAGGAAGGCCATTCCACGCTGACCTGAGAAGGCCCTCGTTCAGATAAATGGCTCCAGGAAGATGGCCCATGATGTAGTCGTGGACATTGGGTTGAACATCCAGGATAACGAGATCGTCGTTGAGATGATCTGCCAGCCACTCTGTCGAGATCCACTTCACCTTGCTTTCTCCTGAAGGATACGGATACGTCTTCATTCTAACCACCCATGAGATCAAAACTGAAACAAGCTGCAATCAGCTTCTTATATTATTTTAGTCACTGAAGACTTATCTATTTAACGAGGCCTTTTGCCGTCTCGCGTCTCGGGGCCTTCCGATAAATCGGGTCTCGCCAGGGTCTTTTCAAGGTGGGAGAGGGCATCTCCAGGCAAAACTCTGCCGAATTTAACTTTTGATCCGCCCTCCCACATCCGAAAAATTCGCGGATTTTCAGTCTATACAGATGGTCTCACCTGTAATCGGATCAGTGGAGCAGCCTCGCTGCACCTCACCGCCTGAATTGGAGAAGTCAGAGATGGTATCCACGCAGATCGTCTGTCCGGTAACGGGATCAGTATGGCATCCTCCCTGAGGCTGATTCTCAGGATTGGAGAAATCAGAGATGGTGTCTATAC
>CAZPUO010000170.1:0-6326 GCA_964589745.1 uncultured Methanotrichaceae archaeon | reverse complement strand
AAAAGGGATCTGTGGTGACCTCTAAGATCATCTCCAAGAATCTGAACCTCTGGTACGGGGAAAAGCAAGCTCTCAAGGATATTTCCTTGGAAATTCCTGAAAAGAAAATAACCGCGCTCATCGGCCCGTCCGGCTGCGGCAAGTCTACATTCATACGTTGCCTGAACAGGATGAACGATCTCGTGGACAAGATCAGAATTGACGGCGAAGTCCTTTATGATGATGTTAATATTTACGGAAAAGATGTTGATGTAGTGGAATTGCGGAAGAGAATAGGAATGGTCTTTCAAAAGCCCAACCCTTTCCCCATGTCCATCCATGACAACGTTGCCTATGGTCCGAGGATTCACGGGCTTAAAAATATCGATCAGATAGTGGAGCGCAGCCTGAAGGACGCCGCCCTCTGGGAGGAGGTCAGGGATAGGCTGGACCAGCCAGCGTTGGGCCTCTCCGGCGGCCAGCAGCAAAGGCTCTGCATAGCCAGGACTCTGGCCATGAGGCCTGATGTCATTTTATTTGATGAGCCCTGCAGTGCTCTTGATCCCATATCCACGAGCAAGATCGAGAGCCTCATGGAGACCCTGAAGGACAACTACACTCAGGTGATTGTCACCCACAACATGCAACAGGCAGCGAGGATTTCGGACTGCACCGCCTTCTTTTTGTTGGGAGAGCTGATTGAGGTAGGAGTGACGAAGCGCATCTTTGAGATGCCAAAAATGAAGAGCACCGAGGATTATATTACGGGAAGGTTCGGATGATAGGTTCAAGAAGGGGGTGGGATGATGAGCCCATACAGGGAGAGATACCGTAGAGAGCTGGACGAGCTGAAGGATCTGACAGCGGATCTGGCGAAGCAGGTGAACTCTGCCATAGATAATTCAGTGATTGCTCTGTGTGATTCAAATGTGGAACTGGCCAGAGAAGTCATAAAGCAGGATCAGAAGGTGGACGACCAGAGCCAGAAGATCGAAAATCTGTGCATGGAGCTGCTGGCGCTGCAGCAGCCCATGGCAAAAGACCTGAGGAGAATCATAGGCATCCTCAAGATAGGCATAGATCTGGAGAGAATAGGCGACCTGGCGGTTGACGTGGCCAGAGTTCCGGCACAATCGAAAGATACTATTCAAATCACTAAGCTGGAGTACATACCTCGCATGACGGAGATTAACCGAAAGATGCTCACCCAAGCCATGGATGCGCTGATGAGGGGTGATGCCGATCTGGCCAGGCAGGTCACCAAGTGGGATTATGAGATCGATGGGCTCTATGTCAAAGCCAGAGATAAGCTATTGAAGATAATAATTGAGAGACCAGAGGTGATAAACCAGGGCACGTCTCTGCTCATGGTGAACCGGCATCAAGAGAGGATAGGCGATCACATCTGCAACATCTGTGAGACCATCGTCTACATGGTGGAAGCGAAAAGGGAGCATCTCAATTAAGGTGTTTATGGACACGAGAAAGGTTCAGAGGACCGGCAAGTCCACATTTATAGTCTCTCTTCCCAAGAGCTGGGCGACAAAGAACGGGATACAGCCAGGCTCCATAATTTACATAAATCAAAGCGATAACGGAGCTTTGACGCTATCCACGGACCGCTCCGAGAGAGACCTGCGGGCGAAGCTGGATATCGGGGATAAGTCAGGAGAGCATCTGGTAAGGGACATAATAGGATGCTACGTGGGAGGATACCGGACCATAGAAGTAACCTCTGGTCATATGTCATCGTCCCAGAAAAAGGATCTACACCAGATTGTGAACAAGCTCATCGGGCCGGAGATCCTCGAGGAGACCATAAATAAGGTGGTCATCCAGGACCTGCTCAGCTCTGAGGAGCTTCAGGCGGAGAGAGCCTTAAAACGGATCAGGACGGTGGTGAAATCTATGATTCAGGACTCCCTGACCGCCCTGCAGAGCGACAACAAAGAGCTGGCTATGGACGTGATCCAGAGGGACAACGACGTGGACAGGCTCAACCTTCTCATCGCTCGCCAGTTTACGGAGGTCCTGAGATCCGGCTCGGTGAGGCAGGAGACCCTCAACCCTATCACGGCCTTTAACTACATGCAGGCGGCATCAAATCTGGAGAGAATCGCGGACCATGCTCATAAGATTGCAGAGATAGCCAGCAAGTGCAGCAGCCCTCTGCCGGAAGAGCTGAAGGCGGAGCTCTTCAGCATGGAATCGCTGCTTTGCGGCCTCATAGACGATTCGTTATCCTGTCTGCTTCTGACCAACTCCAACAAAGCCAATGAGCTGATAGATAGAATAAGTGAAATTCAGAGACGCGCCCGCGGGATGGCCAACTCCTCCGATACCAAGGACGAATCCGAGCTGCTGGTCCGGTTGGTTCTGGCGAGCAGCCTGGAGCGGATGCTCGATTATATCATGAATATCGGTGAGCTGACCATTAACCTATGCCACGCAACTCCCCATTCTGAAAGAACCTGAGGATGAGCTCGTTAGATCCCGATCTGGAAAAACGCCTGATCGAGGTGCAAAGGCGAATAGCTTCCAGGGTTGTGTTGCAGGATCAGTTCTCTGAAGAGGCAGTGGCAGGTGTGGACCAGGCATTTTTGGGAGACCTGGTAATATCTGGAGCCGTGGTGCTCAGTGCATCTTTTCAGAAACTGGACACGGCTGGCCACATCATGAGGGCTGCTCTGCCCTACGTGCCTGGGTTCCTCTCCTTCCGGGAAGGGGCACCGGCCATAAAAGCCGTGAGAGGCCTTGATCCCAAGCCGACGCTGCTCTTCGTCGATGGCTGCGGAATAAACCACCCAAGGATGGCCGGGTTGGCCTGTTATGTAGGAGTCATCCTGGGATTGCCCACCATCGGCATCAGCAAGTATGTGCTTTGCGGAGAGTTTGAGGTTCCGGAGAAATTGGGCGAGGCAACGCCTCTGATTTACGGAGAAAAGACCACGGGCTACCTCCTTTTATCCAGGAAGGGCTGCCGGCCCATCGTAGTGGCACCAGGGCACAGGATATCGGTTGATTCTGCCCTGGAGGTGACGCGCCGCTCCCTGGATGGTACAAAGCTGCCCAAGCCCTGTCAGCTGGCGCACGAGCATGCAAACCGAATTAAGATTTTGTGCTTTCCAGTGTCAGAAGCTTCTCCTTCAGGTCCAGGCCGCCGCTGAACCCACCCAGCCCTCGCTTCGCTACCACACGATGACAGGGCACAAGGACTACAAAGGGGTTGGACGCCATGGCCCGCCCCACAGCTCGCGCCGCCTTCGGCCTGCCTGCCAAGGCTGCAACCTCCCCGTAAGTCCTGGTCTGGCCGCGCGGTATCTCCCGAACCATAGAGAAGATCCTCTTTTGAAAATCCGTCAGATCTGACATATCCAGTTCCGCTTCTGGGCAGGGCGCACGGCCACTCAGGTAACCCGCGATGTCTCTTGCCAGCTCAGAAGGCTCCGTGGGCTGATTTGTCGAAAAGTAAATTCGAACTACTTTATCTTTAGATCGCTCCACCATCAGGTAGCAGCCAAGTGGTTCAACAAAGATTCCTTCCATCATTCCTTCAGGATTTCCCGGAAGGTCTTAAATCTTCCCAGCTCGATCATCTCTACCTTCAGGCTCGAGGTGTCCAGGATGGCCACACTGCTCCGGCCGGTGAAGTGCCCCCAGATTTCGCCGGGATTGATCAGCAGCGTTTTTCCGTGGCGAGTCACTTCAGCCCGATGGTTGTGGCCCCTGACCACTACGTTATAAAGCTGTGAGGCCACGACGGCCTTCACCAGTGCTTCCTCAGTGCCGTGCATAAGGGCAATGTGCAGACCATCTACCTCCACTTCCCCGAAGTCGCCAAGATATTCGCCACCCACGCTGGCAAAGTCCCGCTGCAGCCCAATGCGATCACCATCGTTGTTGCCAAAGACGAGCCTGACATCCATGCCGCAGCCCTCAAAGGTGTAGCAGTTGCCCGAGCCGATCATGTCGCCGGCAAAGAGCACCAGCTTCACGCCTCTTTGAGAGAATATCTTCAGAGCATCCTTGACTCCCTGAATGCTGTCGTGAGCATCGGACATTATTCCTATGAGCATCTCATCACCTACAGGTCATCTGCCTGGTGGCTAATACATAAACATGCGGTCTCACAGATCATCTTTCGGGTTTCACGGCTATATTGCCCTGGCATTTAGGTTTACTTCAAAGTGGCCAGTTCCAATATCCCATCAATCCTCACTCAGCCATGTTTTGTGAGCAGCGCCATTCTTTGCAACCGGCATCGTACAAAAATTTATTAACATTTGATTCATATTTAATATAAGAGGTTTACATGAAATTCAATCCTTCGATTATCATACTTCTTGCGGTCCTGACTACTACTCTGGTCGTCTCGGCCCAGGAAATTGGAAGCGATCAGCTTAAGCAGATGATGGCGAGGTCCTCTGAGAATCTCACCACCTACACCTACTCAAGGTTTGCCGAAGGAAAGATACTATATACGAACGCTTCCGTTCAAGCAAAATTCGATGCAGTTAAGATTACTGAAGGGAAGGTGAACCTGGTAAATCAATCGGGATGGTGGAGTTCGAAGCTAACCGATAAAAAGAATGGCGAGACACTGACATGGGATGATTACTTCGTGAATGGCACCGAGTATGCGAAA
Organism: uncultured Methanotrichaceae archaeon; assembly: GCA_964589745.1. GTDB lineage: Archaea > Halobacteriota > Methanosarcinia > Methanotrichales > Methanotrichaceae > Methanothrix. The sequence continues at coordinate 1,702 of CAZPUO010000170.1, read as the reverse complement.
ATGGGCCAGAGCTGGACCAAGCATGCCATCAATGACACAGCCAGAATGATGGAAGCCGAAAACGAGATTCCTGGACAGGTCAATCTCATCAAGTACTCCAATATGAAGCTCCTGGGCCTGGAGAAATTCCAGGGAGAAGATTCCTACAAGCTGACAGGCTCGCCTATTGTGCCGGTATACAGGGGGTTGATCAGCCTGCAGCTGCTGGCTGCCTACTTCCCGTCGCCCTTCCCGTTGCCGGATAAGCTCAAGAATCAAACTCTCGATATCAATAGTACCAGCCTGATGAACAACAGCCGGATAATTCTGACTGCCTGGGTATCCAAGGATAGATTTCTCCTAAGGAGGCTGGACATTAACTCAAGCCTGACCATCACGCCTCAAATCCTGAATATCTCCTCCCCGGACTACATGATTGAGAGCAACATCAATGAGTCTACGGTTTACAACGACTTCGGGTCTCCTTTGAAGATAGAGGTTCCCACGGAGGCACAGAATGCGCCCTCTCGATTTAATGGTACTGTGGATTGGAGATGGGCGGTCTTCGGATCGGCCAGGCCTTAAATGGAGGATGGAAGATGACAGGTAAACTCAATATCGAAAAACAGAATTGTTGTTCGCTTGGTTATGCGCAGCGGTCTATCTTACCGCTGGCATATCGCTCGTCGATGGGCAGAGTTCTGATGAATCCTATTGCGTAGATAGCGGTTACCTATACAGAACAATTCAAGGTGTGAACAACGGTCAGGGAATCTGCCAGTTCACTGACAACACCTGGTGCGATGCCCATGCCTTTGCCACGGGGCAGTGTAATGTCAATTCTTTCGGCTTCTACAATCCGTACGGGTTCTACTACCCTTACTCTTACTTCTACGGTGCTCCTTATAGTGGGCTGACCCCTGGTGAAGCCATCGATTCCTGCACGGGCAGCGGTGGCCAGGTAGAAAGTGTACACACACCGTATGGAGACGTTGATGTGTGCGCCTTCCCAGGTGGCAGAACTGTCGACCTTTATGGGCTTTACAATGGGGTTTTGGGCGATTATTGGCCTTACTATGCATATACCTGGCTGAACTCACCCTAGCACTGGATGCACATTGGGAAAGAGATGATGTCGCTTTTTCCCATGCGCTTCCCTAATTTGTTTCCCTACGCTTTCTTGCGATTGTAACACCCAAGAGCAAAAACAAGCTTTATGGAATGCTTTTCTCCTCCACCGCCTTTTTGACTCTCCATCCAGCCTGCAACAGTACACGCTGCCGAAACTGCTTTCTTTAGAATGAGAGCATCGGCTACGGCAATGAGTGGAGGTGCAAAAATTAAATAGTTAGGAGATTATTCGAGCAAGCCGGGCATCAAGGTATCAGGATATTACATTAATGCTTGAATACTGTGAGAAAGCAGATATAGGCGGAATTGTGCTGGGAGTCACTTCAGGTCTTTAATGCTGAGGAAGCATTACCTAGAGTCCCGAAAGATCTAAGTATTAGAATAACCTGGTAGCGAGAGGCCCGCCTTAACTCAGCCTGGTAGAGTGCGCGGCTGTAGTATGTCTCGCACCGAAAAGGTGCTACGCGCAGTCACCGCGATGTCCCCGGTTCGAATCTGGGAGGCGGGATCTGATGTGTCCGGATGGTGTAGTGGCCCATCATGAAAGCCTGTCGAGCTTTCGACCCGGGTTCGAATCCCGGTCCGGGCGTTT
>CAZPUO010000169.1:0-6332 GCA_964589745.1 uncultured Methanotrichaceae archaeon | reverse complement strand
GCGATCAGATCAGCTTAGTATCTTCTGGGTGGCCTGGCAGGCTTGTGCTTCTGGTAGCAATCGCTGCAGTACACTGGCCTGGAGCCATCGGGCTTGAAGGGAACTTGACACTGCTTTCCGCACTCTGCACACGTCGCATCGTGCATCTCTCTTGGGCCTCTGTTGAAGCCGCCTCTGCTTCCACTTCCGTATCTTTCCATTTATTTCACTTACCTTTGGCATCGATTCCGAGAATCGATCCTCGCTACAAACATCCCATCAAACTCAATTGAAGCGACGCTTATGCAGCCTTTTATACTGAGGGTAGCTATTTGATATACCTTTCGGTCATTATGGATATATCATTGCAACCCGCCATCGCGAACTGGTTTTGACGCTCTTTGTTGAAATCATAAATAATATTAATATTATCAACCATGCACGATATTTTAATTACCCACTATGTATTTATAGTATGATAATTTAGTTTAATAATATGGTTTAATAGATTGGTTTAAATGATGAGGATGCTGATCAGATGTTCGTAAATTCGCCACGTACATTACTTCTATCAATCTTTTGCATAGTGCTGGCGCTGGCCTCTGCGAGCGGTTCGCAGAGCCCCCCTGCAAAGATGAACAGCCTGGCCTTCTCCTCCCTGCAAGGGTTTCCGGATTCTCCTGTGACAGTGAAGGACGAGAATCTTGACTCCCTGGTAAAGCTTTACTCGCCCTTCGTCATAGACTGCTGGAAGACCGGATGCAAGTCATGCGAGGCTTTCAACCCGACCTTTGATGAACTGGCAAAGGATCTCAAAGGACAGGCCGTATTCGGCAAGCTTTGTATCGACAAGAATCGGGAGACCAAGGCTAAGTATCACATCTCAGGGTATCCAACGCTGCTTGTTTTTAAGAACGGAGCGCTTGTTTACAGCCGTGTCGGAAACTCTCCCAAATCAACCCTGGAGGATCTGATCCAAAGCAAGCTTGGTTTGGCCAACTGAATGTTTGAAAGGAAATGATGAAAACGTCACGCTTCTGTCGCAAAGATCGGCACTGCCAGATCAACCCTTGTACTCCCCGCCCACCAGCTCCCGAATCCTCTCTGCAATCTTGGGTCCCACCAGCTCCACCTGCCGCAGCTCCTCCTCCGAAGCGGTCATGATCCTCTGCACGGACCCAAAATGGCGAAGCAAGTTCCTGGCCACCGCCGGTCCAACGCTCGGTATGGCTGAGATCAGATACTCCTGCTGCTCTTTTAGGGTCCGGGCAGTCTTGTGGCCGTGCACTTTCGGCTCGCGACCCTCCTTTCGCTCCCGGGCGGCGAGCAGGGCGATGACCGAGGCAGTCTCATTCGGATCCTCTGTGGGAATTATGGGAACTCCAAAATCCACGGCGATGGAAGCCAGAGCACCCTGGATCGACGAGGGACTGATCTGCCTGGTGTAAAGATCCCTTCCCTCCAGAATCAGGACCGGCTTGGCATAGGTTCGGGATAGATCCGAAATCTGCCGGAAGAGGTTTCGCTGCGGATCAATTATGGACGCCGCGAAGTCCTGCGCCGTCTTGCGCTCTATGGCCACTCTTTCGCTGAGCACATAGTCCCCCACCTCCAGGCTCTTGAGGGTGACTTCCATTCCTTTGGCCTCCAGAAGTTTGCCAATCTCCCTCTCCCTGGGGTCCACGAAAACGCTTGCAGTCTCTCTTGGCTCTTCCGAGACCTCTGTGATCTGCGTCTGCCGGGCTAAAAACTCCTTGGCCAACGACTCCTGAGCCTGGCCGGCAAGGCCTCGCATCTGCTTTTGCATAGTCTTCTCTTTGCGGTCAGAGATCCAGTAGTAGGCCTCATCGCGGGTGCCTTTTGCCATCAGCACTACCACTCTTCCCGCTCTGGCCCGACCTGTCCTCCCTTTGCGCTGGATGCTGCGGATCTCCGAGGGCACAGGCTCGTAAAAGAGGACCAGATCCGTGGACGGGATATCGATTCCTTCTTCCCCCACAGAGGTGGCGATGAGGACGTTGAATTCGCCCGACCGGAATTTTTGCAGTATCTCAGCCTGCTTCTTCTGGCTCAGGCCCTGGTCGTCCTCGCGGCTGGACTGGCCCACGAACCGCACCGCCTTTATGGTCCCATCCTCATTCAGAAACCTGAGCAGGGCAGAAGCGGTATCCCGGTAGTTGGTGAAGACCATTATGCGGGAGTCGGGCTTGGCCTCAATCTGCTCTTGCAGGATCCTCTTCACGACTGCAGGCTTGGGGTGCTCCACATCTGTCTTCTGCAGAGCATCCATAGCCTGCCTGAACCTTGAGTCCTGCATAATTCTGCGGGAGGCTTTGGAGCCGCTTCTGGAGAGGGCCTCGCCCTGCAGCCTCTGGAAATACTTGGCCAGCGCATCAGTCCCCTGGGTCTCGGCCAGCTCCACCGCGTGATGAAGCTTGAGAATCTCTGCCAACATTGAGATCCCCTTGAAGGTTGCGGGGTTCGCCTGCCTCTTGGCCGAGGACGCAAGCATGGCCTGAAGCGCCAGCAGCTCCTTCTTTGATGCTCTGGGATCAATTCTTGCCGATGAGACCCCCAGCCGATTCAGATCATCAACCCTGTCCTGAAGCACTACTTCTATTGCTGTCCTTATCTTCAGAAGTTCCTCGGGAACAGTCACCTTTACCCACTCGATATCCCTCTGGTGCACAAAAGGAGCAACATCTGGATCGTGCTCCGTGCGAGTCTGGATCCTCTCTATCCCAAGGTTGGTGCAGATCTCTCCGATCTTCTCGGCCTGGCTGCCCGGACTGGCTGTTATCCCCAGCACCAGAGGGCTTTCCCCCTCGCGGGCATAACGCTCGGCAATGTAAACATAAGCGTAGTTGCCCACCGCCCGGTGGGCCTCATCGAAGATCACGAGAGAGACATTCTTGAGGTCGATCCTTCTGGAGAGAAGATCGTTCTCAACCACCTGCGGCGTGGATACCACTATGCGGGCCTGCTTCCAGGTCTCGGCCCGCCGCTCCGGCGCGCTCTCTCCGGTCATCATCGCCACCATGCCATCATCTTTCAGAACGCTTCTCAAAAAGGCGGCATGCTGCTCCACCAGAGGTTTCGTTGGGGCCAGGAAGAGGACCTTGCCTTTGTCTAGCCGGGCGAGAAGGACCATGAGAGCGATGACGGTCTTGCCGAGGCCCGTGGGCACGACTACCAGGCTTGAGACTTTGAGAGCTGTGGCTGCCAGGTCTAGCTGGAAGAGCCGCTTCTCGACCGTTTGGGGCCTGAGAAGCGGATGCTCCAGGTAGGAGAACATAGAGATATCCATTGCTGGTCATCGTATTTAACTTGTGGGAGTGAAGAAGGAGGATATCGCTGATAAGCACCGGCGAGAGTTCCGAAGTGTCACGATTACGTCGATGTCAGCCTCGAAAAAACCGAGGCACAATCAGAAACAATGGGATTCTCTGGATTAGAAACAGGGAGGTTCACTATCGCAATATGTCGATTTTCTTTTTTAATCAACTACATTATGAAAAACAATAGTGTTTCGACAGATAGTCATCCGCAAGACTCGGAGAACTCCACGAAACAAGAAAGGAGAGATGCATTGATTCGTAGGTCTGGTGGATTTGGTACTGAAGAGGCAGAACACGCTGATACTTACATTGCCCTTGAAGAATTATGCTTTCTGATGCGTCGTGAGCCGAAAAGCTCTATAGCAGGCTGATTCTTTTATTATATGAAGAGATATCAATGCAAATATCTAAGAAATTGGCATCTTTGTAGAATATCATGTTTATTATTTGAATTTTTGAAGGATAGATTTATATAATATAAATGTCACAGATTTATCAAAGGCTAATTTTCGCTAATTAGGCGAAAATAGCTTAAAGTTAACCACTTTGCATAAAGGGGGCGAAAAAAGAAATGAAGGGAGTAGTATTAGTAGTAGTGTTGGCAATTGCCCTTATCGGGGGTTGCGGCACTGTGCTGGCAAGTCCTCCATTGGTACCGCCAGTGCAGTATGAACAGTTCTGTGAGAACCAAAAGGTGGCTGGATCAGGAGTGGTCGATGTCAGCACATCGATAATCGACAAGAAGATAGCTCTAGAGTACTACAACACCATGGCAGGCGACGGCGACCTGGAGCTGGATTCGACGCATGCTTACTCGCAAGATCCGGACAAGCTTAAGAGGAACGTGAGTTCGGTCAACGAGGGCAACGAGTCCGGCTTGAATCTCTACGAGACCACCAAGCTGACCTACTCCGGTACAACGCCTCTGACCGGCGGAAAGTACTTGAATTCCAAGGAATTCTACGGCGGCATCGGCGCTGATGTTCAGGAGATGTTCTCCGTCAATGAGATGGAGAAGGATGAGACCGCCTTCTTTGCCTCGACTACGCCTTATCGGGCGCAGAACGTCTCCCCAACAGGGGTCAAGAGTAAAATCCCGTACGATCCAGAAAAGCTAACTAAGGGAGGATTGCTAAAGGCGGCGGGCAGAGATACCAAAAGGGTTCAGCAGCTGATGACATCAAACGATTCCGTGTATATCCCATCCCATGTATTAGGCATCGAGACCAAGAACAGCTTCAATGGTACTTGGGGAACCGACGCCGCATGGCACAAGATCTTCTACAAGGACATCAAGGCTCATGAGATGTTCACAGGAAAGTTCGAGGCCGAGAAGACCATCAAGTTCCACGAGAATCCCGTGCCTGAAAAGTTGCATGCACCGTGTGAAGGCATAGACTGCTAGGAAGACCTGGCAGTTAACCTCTTTTTTAGCGATTTTTTCTGATTCTTTTCCTTTTTATGATTCTCTTTATAAAAGACTTATCGCGAAATGTAGATTTTGACAGCGATGAATTTCAGCAAAAGGAATAAATGGTTAAAGCTCACGTACCTGAAAATGTGGAACTAGATACCACTTAGAGAAAGGAGGTTCGTGAATGAGGTTAATTCTCACCGTCTTTGTCATTTCGGTTCTACTTGCGAGTGTTATGGCAATTGCCAGCGCCGCAGATGTTCTTGATTTGAGCACTTTAAATAAAAAACCTGCTCAGCAGGTAATGTCCTTGCCCCAGTTATCGCCAACTATGCCGACCATCCCGCCGACAGCCCTGGGCGGCAGCGTGAACACCCAGGTGGCAGATCTCAGCACTTTGGGAAAGGAAGCTTCGTCTACTGTACCGGCGACTCTGATCAGCGGTGCCAATCCGGTAACCATCACTCCCAGTATTGCTGTTAAGAACACTAACATCACCAGCGAAGCTGGCACAATCTTCACCTTGCCTTTGGCCATATCTGCCAACGCCACTATCTATACCCCGCCCATAGCCATATTTGGCGGAGCTTAAATAGGCGGCAGGCTTGTTAGGTAAAGAGGAATAAAATGAATGTAGAGCTGAAGGTTGACGGCAAGGCAATCCCTTTAAACGCTTTCACCCAGGAGATCATCGGCAATGTGGCTGTAGCCATGGTCGAATCTCTGCGGGGGGTATGCCAGGAATGGAAGGAGATGGAGATCAGAGTGCAGGGTTGATCTTCAATCCTTCTTGCCCTTTCTAAATGCTGATGTGAGATCTATAAAATAGGTTCCTTCCTTCACCGCCATGATCAACTCGTCCCTTTCGAATAGGGAGGGAAGATTGAGCTCGTAGGTTCCGGGCGCTGTTATCTTGATGCTCTCCAGTTTCTTATCCTCAGCCATTTTCTCTTCCGCCTGTGGAGACATCATGGGGCTAGTATTGTGAAGGGGCTGCAAAGGATAATGTTGGTGGGAGGGTGATGCTCTCTCCATCGCAATTTCTTCTCTTTGCCGACTTTTGGGAGGAACCCTCACGCCCATGGACTTGGTTATGATCTGCTCCGACTGCAATCGGTCCTTATTCTCTCCTGCCGGCCGTCTACGCACAAACATGAACTTCTTCCAGCCGCATACGGGGCATCCCTTCAGGATATCCTCTCCCGACTCGAAAGTGTTGTTGCAGCGGGTACAAATATGAGGCATCTAATCCCCCACAGAGACCTTGGTGATGATCTGGTACTTGTCTTTCTCGATTGTCCGGATTTGGTTGGCGGGTCCGATAACGGTCATTCTTCCTTTGAGAGCCTTTCCGAAGAGCTTATCTAAGAACGATCCCTCCTTCTTTGAGGGATAGCTCTCGATCTCTATTCCGGAGAACTCGTCCACCCTGATCTCGGTCATAGTCATCTCGATCAAGCGTACCTCCTCGTCGGGAGTGAGCCCGCTCTCAAGAACCACAATCCGTCCGGTCTTGACCTTATCCAGGATGAGTCTGACCTTCTCCATGGAGGTCATCTTCTCCAGCTTCTCCCCGGAGATAAGGTCCATCTGCACTTCTC
>CAZPUO010000168.1:0-6353 GCA_964589745.1 uncultured Methanotrichaceae archaeon | reverse complement strand
ATATTGACTCTCACATTGTTATATAGATGGATTAAGGTCGCCACAATTTATTGGCCGGATGAAGAAGAATGGCTGGATTCAAGAAAGAAGAGGTGCAATTTGAGTTCCAATGCCCATGATTGCTGTTATTGTGCAGGCAAAATGCGTGAAGGCAGACATGATTTCATGGCCAGGGTAGGGGACAAGATAATAGTAATCAAGGATGTTCCAGTTCGTATCTGCGATACCTGCGGCGATGTCGAGTATACGCTGGAGGTATCACGAGAGATCGATGTGACCATGAAGGATTTCTTCACAGGACGGCTGCTGGCAAAGCCCCTGGCGGCGGGGGAGATCGTATTCAAGCTCCAGCGTGCGGACTCGATGGCATGATCATCTTTTGCTAAGCGAATTCCTCAAGAAGATCACGCTCTACACTGCGCCTGCCCGGAAGCGGGAGGTGGCGCTAGGGCTGGGCGAGATCCAGACGCGCTCACGCGGGCGCGTGTGTCTGCGGGGGCGGGCAAGCGGGGCCCAAGGTCGAGGGCTGGCAGGCGGAGGAGGGCGGCGATGTATATTGAATAAGTTCTTGGCTAGCTCTAGCCAGCAATCCTTCTCTTAAACTCTGCAAAAGTGATATTAAGAACCTCTATCCAATTTGCGTAAAGAATGGTTGAGGTCGTATATGGATACGATTATGGGACAAAACCCAAAGTGATGGTAGTTGCAGACATTGAATTTCCAGAGCTATTAAGAACTAGTTTTACGGCATTGGGTTATGGTCAAGTGCCACAATTTGGTGATCTGGCAAATGTTCCTCTACTGATGATGTTATTTGAAGATTTAGAGAGTGGAGATAAATGCTTTTCACACTTCAATACTTGGTGCAATGCATCTGGAGATGGGGACGCAGTTGGTATTGGATTTGTTGAGTTCGACGACGGAGGATATGGGATGTGCATCTACCCAGAGCATGAACAGCTTGTCCAGCGGTGTATCTCGGAGGCGCATCTTCCAGAGGTTGAACCACTTATCATGAACGTTGGCCACCTTAAAACGTTTGAAGAAAAGAGTAATGGCTATCATTGGTTTAAATCTATAATTAATGTAGGAAAATTTATTTTGGCACCAGGGACCTCAGAATATGGGTTGATGCTAGACCTTGCAATTATCAAGCGAAAAGTCCATTTCTATTCGGAGAAAGATATTCCAGAAAACACAATGGAAAACCTGCTCGTAAAGTCTCGCGAATCTCAGGGCAAAGCTGAACTTCAAACGCATTCTCTATCTGAACTAATACCAACGGCAAAAGAAATCCATGAGCGACGTTGCTTCCAGCTTCGTCGGTTTTTCCCCGTAACTATTGAACGTTTAAGATTATTTCAGGAATTTCAGGAAATTAAAAAGGGCCTAATCGAAGAAGGATACAAAGAATGGCAGATATTTCAAGCGGCCTGCAATATTTGTCTGATTCATCGTGTTCCTGCGTTGTTTGCTTCAGATGACAATCCATCCGAGTTGCACCAAACGGATAATATTTCAATTCGCGTATTAGATTACTTGCTTGCTAATATTGAGGATTTATCCTTATCATTGCCACCGGAAGAGCTTTCAGTTGAAATAATGCGTCGACAAATATATACTGATTCGGTAGAGTTGATAAAGTATTTCACTGCCTCAGAAGTCCCTGAAAAGGAAATGAAGGAAATACAGAATGACCTCATAACTCTTGGCTTACTATAAGGTGAGTCTCATGAAAGAACTATTTGAAGAAACAACGCCCATTCTGACATCAGATCAAAAAGTGCGTGTGTTCATTAGTTCTACTATTGAAGAACTCAAAGAAGAACGAAAGGCAGTAATTAGCGCAATTCACGATTTGAAGCTTCATCCAATATTCTTTGAGGAAGGGGCTCGTCCGTACAATCCAAGAGAATTTTATAAAGCAAACCTGGAACAAAGCCATATTTATGTTGGCATTTTTTGGAAAGATTACGGTTGGATCCCACCGAATGGCACCATATCCGGAATAGAAGATGAGTACAATTTAAGCGAAAAAAAACCAAGACTAATTTACGTCAAAGAAGCTCCAGAGGGTCGAGATCCTAGGCTTGAGGCATTGCTTCAGCGCATCCGGGATGAAGGAGAACTTTCTTATTGCAAATTCGTAAATGACTTCGAATTGGCTGATAAAGTCAAAAATGATATAATGCAAATTTTATCCGAAAGTTTTGGAATCGAGCCACGTGAACGCTTAAGGCTTCCTATCCCAGATTATTTACAGATCCTTCAAAAGCAGATGAATTCCCAAGGACTTATTCATCGAGAAAGCCTTATCGAGGAGGCCAAAAAGGAACTGCAAAATAAAGGTACATTATTAATTATAGGCGGACCAGGTGCAGGAAAAACGTACTTTCTAGGAATGCTGGCAGAAGAACTTGGTGCAATATATGTCTCATTGAAGAATAAAACTACACAACAAGTCTGCTCTTACCTCGCTAATAAGCTTTCAATGCGGCGTAATCATCCTCTCCAAAATCATCTTTCTGAAGAAGACGCCCGGGCAGCACTTCAAGCGGAGATGGCGAATAATTCAGCAATATTGTTTATTGATGATGTGGATCAAAACCCTGTTGTGACAAAAGCACTGTTTGGTCTTCATTTTTTTAATTGTCAGTCTATATTTGCCGCACGATCAGAGAACGCTGTTCTATTTCAAGGAGTTCCTAAATTTGAGATATCACCTTTGAGCCTAGAAGAAGTTGAAAAAATCCTAGAGCTTCAAGAAATAAAACTTCCTCCAGGGGAATTGCAGAGACTGTATTCAGCGTCTGAAGGAAACCCATTGTACATCTATTATTTCACGCAAAATCAGGTTTCACCACTTCCAGAAGGCTTATATGACTATCAAGATTCACTCTGGCAGCAATTATCTTCACTGCAAAAAGAAATTATGAACATCTTGGCGCATAGCTTTTCAAATCTGAATTTGGCCGATTTACATGCATTGCTGAATTCACAGCAACTCGTCACGAAGACGCCAATGGAGACAAAACAAATTCTCAATTCAACCATCCCATTAATCAGACAAACTGAAGGTCATTACGAATTTTTCCATACTTGTTTTAAAGACCACGTTTGTGATATTGCTGCAGTCGATGGACTTTCCGAGCATTATCATAAGATGCTTGCCGAGTATGCAGCTAACAAAAAATGGAAAGTTGCAGCAGCATTTCACTTTTCAAAAGCCAATGACCCCAGAATGAGACCGTATCTTATTGAAGGCGCAACAACAGCCATGCTTCGCGGCGAATGGCTGCTAGCTGAAGATTTTCTCAAGAATGAGATTTTATTTTTGAAAGATAACGAGGATTTACATAATGAGGCCTATGCACGATATTTGCTAGGCCAAATTTATACAGAGATTGGAGATTTCGGAAAAGCAAGAGCTGAAGTGGATAAGTCTATCCAACTTTTCACAAGATTAGATGACACTGAATGGAAGTACACTGCCGAACTCTGGTCAAGCTTATTGCTTATACGAGAAGGGCGGGCAGAAAAGACCATTGAAATCCTTAAGGATGCAGTTATTCATTACCATAACCGGGATTTACTCCTGGAGGCTACAACCCAAATGAACCTGGGTTTCGCTTATCTGCAAGTCTCTCGCTTTAGAGAATGTGTAGAGGTAACACAAATTGCTTTAGACATGTTCACAAAGCTGGGTGATGAACGAGGGATTTACTCTAGCTTGATAAACATGGCTTGCAGCGTCGGACAACTTGGAAATCACGAACTTCAAGGAAAGTATGCTGAACAGATTATAGAAGCTGCGACAAAGCACGATCTACCGAGGCTAAAAGCGGCTGGGCTAAATCACCTGGCTATGGCCTATCGACATAGCGATAATCCTAAGGCTGCTCAACATGCTTTAGAGGAATGTATTGCGATATGTCAAAAGCTTGGATGTATTGAAACTGAAGCGCTAAATATTGCAAACATAGGTAATGCTTTTCGAGATCAAGGTTTATATGATCAAGCAGAAAGAGCATATTTAGAATCACTAACTAAGGCAAGAGATAACCAACTTCATAAACAGGAAGGGTTCTCGCTTGAGCTTCTTTCTATATTAAATTACAAAAAAGGTCTCCATAATGAGGCTATTAAATTGGGGCTTCAAGCACTTGAAATTCATCGAAAATTGGGAGATAATTTGAGAATTGCTTCAACTCAAAGTTATCTCGCAAGTTCTTATTTGAAGCTAAATGAGCATAAAAACGCCGCTGAAAGCTACGAAGATTCCGCCAAACATTACGAGGTTACAGAATTATGGAGTGATGCCGCATACAACTATGAAGAAGCAGCCAACATATGGGTATCAATCGCGCAAGAGGAGAAGGCTCTCTATTGCGCTTCCAGTGGTGCTAAATGTGCTCTCCTTAGTGGTACACCTAGTCAAGCTGCAGATATTATTACAGAATTTTCTCCAAATGACAAGACTGGGAACTTTGGAGAGTTCTATTTGCGTATTATTCACGAATTTATAAAGGAACCGAGATCATTTTCGTTTGCTCGCTTTATGATAAACTTCTCGATTTATTGCAAGAAGCATTGTTCTGAAGATATTGCTTTATTTAAAGGTGGTATAGAATCACTGGTTAAAGGCCTTCAAAGAGATTCACATGCAAATATATCAAATGCATTAGCTGTTGGTATTGAGCAATCTAGCGAAAAAATATATGCAATTTCTGATTTAGATAATTTAGCATTAAATATTATTCACCCATTCAACCATATTCATTATCGCTCGATACCAGGTATGATAAAATTATGGACCATAGGCATGGATTGGCAGAAACCGTTTATATTACAAATTCGCTGCATCAGCAATGAGCCTATAGTTGAAAGAATCGCAATTGCTCTTTCACTTATTTTATATTCAAACAGGGGCCTAATCGAAAAAGTAATTTCTGAACAAGGTGGGATCCAAGAAGAAGGATTTACGCTTGATATAGCGACCCAAAAGGATATTGAAAAACAACTAAATATAAAAATTGGTCCAATTAGTGGTAGTGAGACGATGCCTGCGAGCGCCACTGAAACCAGAGTTCCATGGGATCAACCGCAACCACCTACGGTTCTAATCATCCACGATGACTATGAGACTGCTGCAGATTGGATGACAAATCCCGGAAATAAGGCATTTGTTTGGTTATTGATGATCGTTCACAGTGCATTTGTGGCACATTGTGTACATAAAGAATGTGAAAGCATGCCCGACCTTGCACGCAGGAGCAGAGAGTTTTGTGAGGCTGTCCTCCTTTAGCATTTATTCTGTTGGTCAAGAATTCTATTCTCACTTTTCCGGATGAGTCGACGACATTTACAGCATCTTTCCAGTGACCTAATTCGATGGCTATAAACTCTGCCAAATCGGCCTTTGTTGCTGTTCCAGGCACGATCGAGGCCCGGCCTGCGAGCGGCAAGACCGCGGACAGGCCCGCAGGAAGCGAAAGGCCATATTTCATTGCAGACAACAGATCAATCCCGCCCACATCGATTCCACAACCCAACCAAATCCGTCGTCTAGCTCTATCGTGTTGATGAAAGCAGAAACCGTAGCTGCAGATAATATGGAAGTGATCCTTCTGATCTTCGCGGCTTCACGCCTTCGCGTGACTGAGGGACTTGTGCAAAGCCTCACGCGAAGCCGCGGAGGGCGCGAAGGACGAGGCGAGATTGTCAACTCAATTGCGGTAGACTACCCCAAATCCTCTCGCTTTTCAATCAACCCTCACTGTCTCCCAACAATCCTCCTCAAAGCACATCTCAGCAATCATATCCCACCCCGTGGCCCCCGAAGCGCCTTGAGTCGCGTCCAAATAATCGCCTATCGCCTCGAAGAGCGCCTCCAACGCCGGTGTCTTCCGGGCGATGTAGGCTTTGGCCTACTCCAGGGTCTTGAACCGCCAGCCGCTCAAGGGCTCGGGCAGCCTGTCTGATGCACCCTGTATTGATCTGGGGATCGATGAGAGCGCCCGAATAACAGGATGTCAGCGCAGATTTCTTCCTCTCCTCAGCTTCATCCTCACCGCACCCCAAAAGCCGTCAGCGCGCGCACGTGTGCACGCCCATGCATGCACGCGGGGCCCGGCTGGCGGAAATGTCACGCTAGCCCCGAACGGATCGGATAATGAAGAGCAAAATTCAGGAGTGCCATCCAGGGCTCTGCAAAAAATTAACTGGATTGATAACCCAAAGATTTAATTCCGCCATGATAACTTAAGTCTAGGAAGAGGTGCATTCAAATGAGCGGCGAGGTGCAGACTCTGAGCTTCCAGGATCTAATTGAAGCAGTAGAGGCTATGCCTTTG
>CAZPUO010000167.1:0-6369 GCA_964589745.1 uncultured Methanotrichaceae archaeon | reverse complement strand
GCCTCTTTGGTGATGACCTTGACGCAAGATGGGCTCTTGGCGATGTTGCCCATCTTCGCTCCGATGAGGTACTCCAGCCCCTTCTCCGCTGCAATATCCAGGATTCGCTGCGTTACCACACCGTCGAAAATCACTCCGCTGACGTCTCCATTGGCTTCCTTCAGCTCTCTGGCCAGGTCCCGCACCGCAACTTCCCTGAGGACATTGTGGTTCCTGTCCATGAGCCTGGCAGAGAGCGTACCGTCCAGCTCATCCACGTGCTGCCTGAACCACTCCCTCTCCGGCTCGGGCTCAGGAGCCGGCTCGGGAGCAGCTACTACCACAACCTCTTCCACTACCGGGACTGATCTTGGCACGATTTCCCGGGGCACGACTCGGCGAGGGGCGATGGCTTCTGCCCTCTCTGCGATGTTGCGCATGCAGAAGGGCTTCTCCCGGATGAGGCTCTTTCTCTTGGTGGTGATCTCGCGCCGTCTCTTGGGTTGGTTCTTGATCTTGTACTGATCCAGCACCTGCTCCACTGGAATCTTCTGGCGCAACGATCTCACGATCTCTTTCTGGGTCAGATCCTCGACGCTCTTTCCTTCCGGAGCCCTGGCCACGTAATCAATATCTGCAACCTGAAGAAGCTCTTTTACGATCAGCTCGCCGCCCCGGTCGCCGTCAGTGAAGGCGGTCACGACCTTCTTGGCGCAGAGATCGGCGATTGTTGGAGGAACGTTGGTCCCGCCCACGGCCACGGCATTCTTGATGCCATATTTCAGCAGATTAAGCACATCCGCTCTGCCTTCAACTACCAGAATAGCATCCGAATCCAGCACATTGGGCCCTGCCGGCAGGCTGTCCTTTCCCAAGTGCGTTATCTCCTCGACCCGAACGGACTGCTTAATCTCCTCAGTGATCTCCTCCGTCTCCAGAATGTTCTCGTCGAACATCTCCACCAGAATGCGCTTGGCCCGGTCTATGACGTACTTTCTTTTGGATGCCCTGACGTCCTCGATCCGGTTAACGGCTATGCGAGCGATGCACGGTCCTACACGATCGATGGTCTCCAGTGCGGCAGCCAGGATGGCCGTCTCAACTTTGTCGAAGCTGGAGGGGATGGAGATGGTGCCACCGGACTTCCCTCCGCTGGAGGTTATCTGGACATCTATCCGCCCCAGTCTACCAGTTTTCTGCAGATCTCTAAGATCCAGGTCACTTCCGAGGAGGCCTTCGGTCTGGCCGAAGATGGCCCCCACAACATCCGGCCGCTCAACTATCCCTTCGGCCGTTATATCCGCGTAAATTACATATTTAGTGGTATCAACATTTTGCATATTAAGACACCTCTTATTTTAAAATAGTTGGATAAAAGTCACACCCACACTCGAATAGTCAATACTATCAACGGCACTTCAAGGGCCAATTCGCGACCTCTCGTCGCCATGCAGCCACGCCAAAACTCAGGCATGGGGGGTGAGCTGTGAATGATCGTGAATATGAATCTATCCAACTATTTCAGTCTCCATTTGCCAATATCATGGAGCATCTGATAGAAATGCCCACACATGAGCATTCTTGTCCTCACTTGGCTGGCATTTCATCGCCCTCAGCTTGACTAAGAGCTTAATCATCATGTGATTCGAAGCTCAAATGCGTGCTTCTACCGCTTAGAAATTGCACAAAACTAGTTTAAGAACTTTGTGGGTGGATATATCCGTATTAGAGTTGCCTAAGATATATAAAAATTACTCTAATACTATAAATCCATCTACAGTCCTTACTACATTCACCTCTTCGCCAGGCTTTATTTCCAGATCTTTGGGCCTCGTCGCGAGGGCGGTCCGAAAAGTCTCAGGGTCCAAAATCTCTAGAATGTCTTCATCTTCAGCAATCACAACCGCCTTTTGGGCATTATCCCTATTTCCCAAGATCTCCACACTCTCTGCGCTCTCTTCGCTCAGGCTGGACCTGCGGTTCTCCCGGAGAGAGGCAATCAGCGTTGTTTTCCCGTCGAAGCCTGCCACTTGGAAGAAGGAACCCCGGAAGGATACGATGTCTCCTCTCTTTAACCTGGGAAGTCTGACCAGCAACGTCGAACGATACACATCCCGGTTGTCCTTTCTTCCCACCAGCTTGCAAGATTCCAGAAGCTTCCCACCAAAGCGCTCCTGGAGGGCCCTGGCCAGATGTCTGCCCAGCTGGGTGGACCCCAAAATGATATCCAGGCCGCCCCTGACCTCCTTGATCTCCTGGATGAAGGAGAGCTGGTCGCCTCCGCGGTAGCCTGATTCGGCCATGGATTCGGCGATCCTTCTACACTCTTCCATCTCTTGCATTTTCAAATCTCGGGTACGGTTTCCTCTCACCTGGACCGTGGACTGGAAGTACTTGCCGGCTATGCGGCTGCAGCGGTCGCAAGCCACAAGCTTGATCCTGATAGGAATCTCGCATTGCTTTTGCACTGCCTGGCCTTTGAAGCTACCTATGATGCAAATCCTGGCCAGGTAGCGGGTTGCTCCCACTTTGGAAAGCTCAATTTCGATATCCGGACGCTCAAATTCCCTGTGAAACCATAGGCCGTCGACTGCTGCCTGGGACGCCAGCTCCTCGATGGAGCGACTATCCGGGAGCTGCCATTTTCCTTTTGCCTGTCTTGAGCCGCATACTGAGCAGATGGTGACTTCTACCATGTCGGGACAGCTTAGAAGCTCCGTCGATTCCTGGATACACTCTGGGCAGAGCCCCTGCTCCGCCGGCAGGCCGCATTTGGGACAAACGGATTGCATCACATTCGCACCATCTGAGCATAGAGAACTCCGTCGATGGAGAGGACATTTTCTCTTTCCACATAGCCCAGGCGAATGGCGTGCTCCACAGCTCGGCAGCCCACCAGGTTAGCGATGGTGGCCCCGGAAAGAGCGGCCTCTACCTCACACCTGGAGGCCAACTCCCTGCCAAAGAAGTCCGAAGAGACCTCCATACGCAGATTACCTTCCGCAAACTTCTTGCCCAGGATGTCGCAGTCGCAAACGGCAATTAGAACATCTGCTCCCTGCCTGTAAGTTTTAAGGTACATTTCTTTTATTTCAGAATCTCTTGATATCTCTGGCATAGCAATCATTGTAATCGCACTTTCATGATTCAAGCAACTTCAGCATACCGGGCCGAGGCTCGAAGATGCCCCCGTCTCTCCTCATCCGGTCGATGATCTCCTCTGCCTTGGCTCTATCTATTCCCAGCTCCACCGCCCTGTCTAGAACAGTGTCCCTCGGGGCCGGACCCTGCTGCTCTCGGCTCACATCTCTGATGATGTCAATCACCGATTTAGTTCTATCCCTGGTGCTCTTGGTCGTGCCTGCCGCAATGATGTCGGCATCCAAGAAGCCTGTCTCCGGGTCCACGCCCACTTTGCGCAGGCAGGACTCCAGGATCTTTACCACCCTTTGCGCGTCCATCAAGGTTACCTTATCACTCAAACGTAGCCTGGCGCTGGCCTCGCCCAGACGTATCAAAGCCTCCAGCTGCCTGGCAGTGACTGGCACGGGTTTGTTTGAGTCCTGACCCTGGGTCCTCAGGCCGACGTAGTAATTCATAAAGTGCTCCTTGGCCTCGTCGGTTAGCGTCGGGAAAATGTTCTTCCTGGCGTAAGCCACGTACTTCCTGAGCAGCTCGGGATCTATCGCCGGCTCTATAACCGTCATGGCGTTGTCGATATCCTCCTGGGATATCTGGGGGTTCCAGGCGATCTGGGTGGCGAGCTCGCCTGCGAAGTTGCTTTTCAGAATGTGCTCTGCGATCTGCGAATCCCTCTTGGTGTCCGGGTCGTCGGTCAAAACGAAGATCAGGTCGAATCTAGACATGAGCGCCGGAGTGAGGTTGATTTGGGGAGCGATGGGCTCGTACTTATCGAACCTGCCCAGCTTGGGGTTGGCCGCGGCCAAGAGTGAGCAGCGGGATTTCAGGGTGGCCATGACCCCGGCCTTGGCGACGCTGATGGTATTATGGAGTATGACTCCCTGTGATACGAAGGTGTGGGTCGGTTCAACAGTTACGTCATAAACGTAATCTGTGAAGTGATCGCCTTGGTTTGGCACGACACTCACTTTCACGATTCGGAGGTACCTTATCTCCGAGGCGAGCCTCTTTTCGAGGGCCGTGATTTGCAAACCGGTCTTCTCCAGGTGAGCGTGAATGCCTTGGAGGGCATCCCCGGCCATCGCTGATCTTCTCGATTGATCATACCCACCTTGCTCGTAGTAATCGATGTTGCCCCGTGTCATTCCAGTGACCGATGCCATGTAACTCTGCGACCATCCCAGCGCAGATCTCAATTCGGGCAAAGCTATTTCATCGGTCATGGAGGCCAAAACTTCATTATATCGATTTCTCAGATCCAAAGCATATCCTGTTACCGTATCCACGGTTAGTCCATATCCTCTTTCCAGGTGCTCGTTAAAGCGACCGTCGTTGGTGAGGCCCAATGACCGTTTCATCTCTAATATCGAATAGGCGGTTTCTGGCGGGAGCACATCGTGATGGCGAATGGACCGAATACTCCCGGAAGTGATGCATCTCATCCTTTCCAGCTTTTCATGACTAGAAGAAAAGAACAGTTTCTCGAATCTCTTGTGCGAATCGCCCATTATGCAGACTTTAAATGCGTTTGCTTTCCTGTCTACAGATATCCTTGAGGATATTTCTAACCTAAGAAGCAGATCCTGATAATCTTCTGCCAGCCCGCGGGACACAGTCGAGTAAGCGACTGATGTTGAATGCACGCACCCGTCACCGAGGAAAACTGCATGCAGGCATTCCCGAATATCGTCTTTTGTGCTTAGGAAGATGGCAGCAGGCATTCTCCGGTTTCTGCCCGTCTGCATCATCTCAGGAAAGTTGGCCTCGAACCATCTAAGCAGGTGAGTTGATATGAACCTCAAGGTAACTACGCCATCGTCTCTCTCTTTTCGAGATGCTTCAATGCCAAAAGTTTCTTGCATGAGACCCGACATTTCATTAAGGAGTGTTTCATCCTTGTTCGTAAAGCCGATCTCATGGCTCGATCCTTTGTAAAAATGACCCTCAGCAAGAAGATATCCTAAAATCCTGGAAAGACCTGGATTCAGCTTTTCAGGAAATGCGAGTTGCTTTTCGCTAGGGTGCAGTTTATCCACATGTTGTATTCGCGGTTCTTTATCGCAGCAAGGCAACAATCTTGGCGCAGGCGAAAGGTCCCCCACCTTGACACAGCAGGCTGGAACACAGGCGATCCCGCCTTTTGCGATATAAACAGGATGTTCCGGAGTAACTAGTATTTCACGGCCATTCGAATATCGAATCTTGATGAAGCGATCTGGTGCACGGTGCCTGCTGACTCTATCCACGGGAAGCTCGAAGATACAGCTCATATCCGTGCTATGCACTTTGATTTCACTATTGAGGGGCAGGATCTCGCAGTCAACTCCATGGACAACTTTATCGCTGCGACTTTTCATCAGCCCGTCCACAAGCTCTCCAATCGGCACCTTGCGACCATTGGAAAGCTGGATCTCAGTTAAAGGATGATAGCTCTGTTGCTCCATCGCCTCGTGCAGCGCGCTCTTGTCCTCGTTGTCCATCTTGTCCAGCTCGTCCACGGCGGCGATGCCCTTGTCCGCTAAAACTAGGGCTCCCGCCTCGATGGTCCATCTTCCGTCGCCCAGTTCGTCCTTGACGGCCGTGGCCGTGAGGCCCGCGGAGGTTGTGCTCTTGCCCGAGGTGTAGATGCCGCGAGGCGAGATCTTGGTCATATAGCGCAGCAGCTGAGACTTGGCGATGCCGGGATCACCGACGAGCAGGATGTGGATGTCTCCACGAATGCGGGCTCCATCGGGCAGCTTCTTCTCAAAGCCGGAGACCAGTTGAAGGCCTAGCGCCTCCTTCACATCATCGTAGCCAAAGATGGAGGGTGCAATGGATTTCTTTACCTGCTCATAGATCGCTGGATCGCGGGACATTTCCAGAATCAACCGCTCCTCTTCAGGGGCGATCTCGATCTCCTCGAACTCCTGATCCTCCATCTCCACGGAAAGCCCCTTGTGGAAGAGATCGAAGTAGGTGCTTTTGCCCGCTTGGGGCGTGGAGCGTTGATATGATTTGAGGACGCCGTTGACGACGACGCGATCACCGGGGAAGATTTTGCCCGCCAGATCGTCCTCTAATTCCACATCGAGCGTTTGCGGCTGCGCCCCGCCTCGCAGGTCCTCAGGCGATTCCTGCACTCGGATCTTTTGAGCATCCACGAACTTGGACTGATGAAGAAGGAGCTTGAACGGCCCGCCCCGGTCGCAGGCCTGGTTCTGGCACTTCAGGTTCTGGTCCTCGAACTTGGTTCCCGTCTGCTCTTTG
>CAZPUO010000166.1:0-6370 GCA_964589745.1 uncultured Methanotrichaceae archaeon | reverse complement strand
ATCATGAAAGCCTGTCGAGCTTTCGACCCGGGTTCGAATCCCGGTCCGGGCGTTTAATTACCCGCAAATGTCAAGGGAACGCAGCAGAAAAGAGATCGCGGTCATTTGTGTGCACCACGCCAAATGACAAGAATTAAGCTAGGCCTCAGAAGGGTTCTGGCTTTTTTCCTTTTGTCCCTCTTTCAATAGAAGCTGAGCAGATTTCTCAAAGAAATGGCTCATAATTCTGTAATCACCTGTCTCAACTTCGGCCTTGACCGCTTCAAGAGTTTTTTCATCTACGCTTATCCCGATCTTTTTCAGTACCATGTTCCTTTATTAGTACACGCTTATTGGAATATTTTTCATACTAAGTACACGAAATCCTTAACATATAGTGCATATAGTATGATTTAGTGCACATAAATGAACGCAAAGCCCGTTCTATCCGTGAATAACCCGCTCACACAGAGAGCGTGGAAGCCGCAAAGCGGTAGATCGCATATCAGCATAAAAAGCCTGCAGATCCGGCCGAGCTCAGGGAGGTGGCCTAGATGTCCTCCTGTCTTGGCTGTGGCCAAAAGCTGACCGCAAAGAACATAGGCGCATGGCTGCCCGGCTCTTGGCTTCTATGCCGTGAATGTGCTGAGAAGGATCTGAGCCATGGGAGGACCTGAGCATGGCCGCCGTAATCAGGATCAAGCTGGCGGATCTTCTTGTGGTCCTGGCTTCGGATCTGTCGCAAGAGCCGAGGGCCCGGCGCAACGCACCTTTACGCAGCTCAAGCTCATCGGCTTCAGGCCAGGGCTAGACCGAAGAAACCGGCCAATCCGAAAATACGTTCTGAGAGCTATGAGCAGGATTTGAGGGCCATTCAGAAGTATCTGCGCCGGCGCGGTTGAGGTACCATGCGAGATATCCTGAAGGCCATGGCCGAAGTCGGAGTCAGAAGGGCCTGATTTGAGGCTCAATTCTCCGAGCTATCTGATCAACCCATACGCCTGCAGAAGGGCGACTTTGTCATCGGGTCCTGAAAGATGTCATGGAACTGGACGGGGAGCCCTTCGCCCTGGCTTGCGTCAATGATATGCTGGTCGAGGTCCCGAAGGACCTGCCCCCGAAGGCTGTGGGATCTGCAGGGCTAGTACATGAGTGTCCTGCGGATCGATGAAAACAGATGGAGCGCTGCGAGGTGCTCGCTATGAGACGCAGTGCGGTCATAACCGAGCTCAACGACTGCCAAAAGGCCATGGCCCGGTATGTGGAGCTCTCAGGCAGGTCGAGGAGATCCGGGAGCTGGAAGCATGAGGCGCACTCGCGCCAATATGTGGCCACTGATGGCGACCCCGCCAAATTGGCGGCGCACCTAAGCGCTGCCTCAAATATTTTTCAGGCATCTCCAGCAATTTCGCCCTGTCCCCTGTCTGCTATCTCACGGCCTTCCAGCGATATTTGGCCAGGTCCGATTATCGATCGGCCAGCTGGTTAACGTTGATCTTGTGGCAGGTAGTAATGGTCTGAGCCTCGCGGAGTACTTGGCCAACCTGAGGCAGTCGCGAACATTCGCTCATGGACAGATTGGGGTTTCAGGCCTAGTATAGCAAGCCGGATCTGGTCACCCGAAAACTTTTTCATTAGATCCGCTATTCATAATGAATGATAAGGGGAATCTGGATTCGATCTATTTTGTGGAAATGGTTGGAGTGAGCAGGGCCACACGGTGGATAGGATGACAAAAAAGTATAACCACGAGTTGTACCACCCGGTCAGGGCCATGAACGACCTGGAGACCCTGGCCAGCAGCAACCCTGAGAAGATCCTGAGGAGAGGAAAGAACAAGTTGCTAGGGGGTTGCTGTCGAAACTGAGGATATGGCGGTGACTCTCTTCTTTTTGTGCTCCGAAATAGTTGCCATGAAAGTGGCCAAATAAAAGGGTCAGCGGTCTGATGAGAGGATTCAGGATGAGTGCAAAACCTACGGGGTATGTTCTGATCGCAGTCGGCTTATTGGGTATAACCACTAAATTATTTACAAATGAGGATATGCTACTATCCGGCGGCTGGTTCAGTGATACATCAACCTTGATAACATTGATTATTTGCTTGATGATGTTAACAACAGGGGTCAGACTTGTCAAGTTATAAAAGGGAATTATTGTACAATTACACTCTGCTCTACTGACCTCTCCGAGAAAATGACATAGAACTTTCTCGGACCCCTCTTGCAATGACCTGTATGGTAAACATGGATTGCAAACATTCTGACGGCCGATCAGGTCCAAAGCCTCTATAATCTTGCAATGACCTGTATGGTGATGGATTGCAAACGGGGTATCTTTGCCCGTCTCGGCCAGCCATCCAGCAGCCACAATTCGTCTGTGTCCCCGGTCCAATTATTCATCGGCCAAGAAGCTCGTTGATTATTGGGTATTATAGAATTATTTTAACCACAGCATTTAATACAACAACATAAATAATGAAATCAGGAAAATATTGCTATTTTGTCAATCCTCTTGCAATCCTATCTTTCCCAAATTTCTCCATTAATCCAAGCTATACGCTTTAAATCACTGCTTATCGTCCCTTTCGGTAAAGCTAAAGCATGGTTGTGATCGGTGAATTCATGATCAGCAACTATCACATTGCCGCCTTCTATAAGATGAGCAGAATATGTATATTGTCTCCATACTTTTAATATATCATCATACCATTGCATTATCACATCCAGCTGCGTCCCTCTTAGTTGTATGCGGCATGGTAGGGTTCTATTTCCGTTCAAATACCAAGTGCCTGCAAAATCCGCTACTGTAACCATAGGGTTGCTTCCTCCGTTAAGTTATTTAAGATTTATCTCTTCAAAAACAGAACCTAGGTCGCATAGCTCATTTTTTTTAAAATAATATTCTAAGCTTATAAAAATCATTTCCAAAATATCCACAGCACCAGGCCTCTTCCTGGCTTGGTAGTAAAGTAGTGAAGCTAGCTGGCGTTTCGTGGTCAAGGAAGAAACTTCTCCGTCCGGCTCCAATGTGCTTATATCCACAAGCTCGAAAAATCCCTCATTGCCAGCCGGAGGGAGCAAAAGATTGCTATGGAGCTAGGCCCGTTGGTTGGCCGGGCCAATGATCTCCATCCTACACAATAGCTCAATTTCTGAAATAACCTTCATTACCTCTTATACGGTTCTGTTGAATCTTGTGTCAGTGGCCTTGTAAACCAATATCAATCAACCATCTCCAATCCATAATGCCCTATATGCAACAATGAACGAAAAAACTAAATATCATGAATAATCATTTACTATTGAGGTGAGAGATCGCAAGCAATCTAAGTCTCTCGCCTCGACCACCTTTAGAATCAGGATTTTACAAGAATATCTCAGAACTCCCTAGAACTTTTCTGAGCGCAAAAAAGAAGGTTTACCAACTCCCTTTTCCGCCATCGGGCCATCAGCTCACAAAAAAGCTTTTTCATCAGCTCCTTTAATACTGAGGATAGTTATGGAGGATTGATGGTGAAAATAATTGCTCTGGTATTGGCTTTCTTGGTGCTGGCAGTGAGCGTTGTTAGTGCGACCGAAGATACCGTTCGCAAAGGGCGTTTTAACCGGAAGCTACTCCACTGAACAGAGAGCGGCAACCATTAACGAAAAAGACCTCATCGTCGTAGGTAGGCTCAACCAATATAGCGATATGAAAGTGAGCACAATTGGTTATCGGTTACAAGCCTCGCAAGAGTAGCTGAAAACGATAATAACTGCCTACATTGGCAGATTCACTCAGGTCGATTTGAATATATATGTTCTGCTGGTAAAGCATTGATCGATCAGATGGTGATTTCAGCTAATGCCTCTGAACTCAATAATAATGCGGCACTTTCTTTTTAAGCTAAGTCCCTTAATATAGATCTGTACTAAGCACTCCGCGATGTTGCTTTTCTTAAGTAACAGCTCACAAGAAAATATCATTTCTGCTACGTAAGAAAATATACGACAGGAGGCCACTGGAAAGCAAAGATACGGTCTTCTTCTGAATCAGCATTGAAAAACGAGGGGGGCATCTGAGGCGGAAATCCGATTTTGTCTAAGACTTAACTTGAAGGGCTCTACCTTTTATTCAGCTTTCAAAACAATCATTGTGATATCATCAGACTGGTCCTGGCCGCTGCTGAATTCTAAGATGTCGTCTAGGACTTTTTCAATAATTTCCTGAGCAGAAAGGTGGCTGGATTGCGTGATAACCTGACAGAGCCGCTTAATACCATAAAGCACTCCTTTGCTGTTGACGGCTTCAGTTACTCCATCGGTATAGAGAAGAGCCACATCGCCGGGGCAGAACTGAACCTGGCGCTCTTCATATTCGGCTTCATTCCATGCACCGAGTGCAATGCCTGTGACCTCCTCCTCTGCGCACTTGCAACAATCCGGCCTGAAGATCAGAGGCGGAGGATGGCCGGCATTGGCGTAGGTCAGTGTGTGAGCCTTACCATCCAGTATCCCGTAAAAGAGTGTCACGAACATCCCAGCGCTTGCATCCTCAGAAATCATATTGTTGGCCTCTCTGAGAGCATCTGCAGCGGAAACCCTGTGGATGGCGTTTGCCCGAATGATCGTCCTGGAAAGCGCCATAAAAAGTGCTGCAGGGATGCTCTTTCCTGCAACATCGGCTATCACCAGGCCCTGCTTGCCATCCGGCAGTGGGATGAAGTCGTAAAAATCCCCGCCGACCTCCATCGCAGGTATTGTGACCGCAGCCAACTTGTACCCGGATACCTCTGGAGCATGATCGGGCATGAAGCTCTTCTGGATCTGAGCCGCGATGTGAAGCTCAGCCTTGGACCTCTGAAGCTTTTGCTCCATCATTTTTCGCGCCGTCACATCACGCAGCGATTCGATGGCGCCGATCGTGTTGCCCTCTGAATCGTGAAGAGCTGTAGCGGTTGTAAAGAGATACGTGCCGTTGTTAAGGGTCGGCAGAAGGCTTTCAGCTATAATCGTTCCTTCCTTTCTTTCAAAATTCTCGTATTCCTTTTCTAGATGCTCATCCGGCTTCAGGACAAAGTCAATCAGCATAGGCCGTTTCTGGCTATAAAAGGGAAGCGAGTACTCATAATCTCCCCTGCCGAGAATATCCGCAGCCTTTACCTGGGTCAAATGCTCCATTGCCTTATTCCAGGATATCACCTCACCCCCAAGGTCTACGACAAAGGTCGCATCGGGTAGGAAGTCGACGATATTCGACAGGCGCTTCTCTGATTTCTTGAGTGCATCGGCTGCGATCTTCAGCTCTATATTTTTCGATGCGATCTCATCGTAATAGTGGTCTCTCTCGGCTTCGGTTCGCCGCTCCTTTATCAAATTTGAGGCAATTTGAGTGAAGATCAAAATACCAGCAGCATTTGCAAGTGCCAAAGGCGGCAGAGCAGTTTTTGAGACATCGAGAGCGAGCGAATACGGCCTGGCAATTAGCATCACGAGAGATACGTGGAATACCTCGAAGAGAATTGCGAATGATGCTGCCATCAGTGCTCCGGGAAATTTGCCCTTCATATGCACATGAATTGCGCCCGCAAAGAGTCCAGCCAATATTGTGGCCAGGGTACAGGGCACGAGGGTGAAGCCTCCTTGAGTCGTTCTGAAAGCCCCGCCGATCAAACCCGCGCCAAGACCCACCACAGGACCGCAGAATAGACCAGCGGCCAGAGGACCGAGGTCTCGAACGTTCATGACAGCGCCCATGACGTCGACTCCCATCAGTGTCCCATAAACTGATAATGCGCCGAAGAACACGATGAGGATTGCCTGATTTTTGGCAGTCGGTTGGTTTTCTATAATTTCAGTGAAATACTTTGATCGAGTGACAAGATACGCGGCCAGAACAATTACGCACATCGCCTCTAACAAAGCGAAGGATATGTCGAAGACCGATGAACTCATCGTCATCCATGCTTCTTCATGAGATTTTAAAATTAACTATTGATGAACAAAATACACTATGCTAGGTGGCACAATCTATCGAGATGCTCAGGTGGCCGGTCATGAGGGGCGCAGGAGGCGATATGAAAGAGAGGCTGCCCTGAGGCCTCGGTATTATGAGGTCATTTTAGTGTGCCCTCAATCAGTGCTACTACATTTGCAAATTCTGATTCATTCCAGGCTTTTAATGTTTTAGTAACAACGTTGCCCATGCTGCCTATTTGAAGGAGGAATTTTAGCATGCTTTCATCATTAGGCATCTCGATTATAGCTACAAAATCATACTCACCGAGAGTGTAGTAAATTTGTGCTTTCCCTCCAGCCTGTTCTATTAGACGTCGGGCGCTTTCATCTCTCTTGGGAACATCAACAAAGTGTCCTGCACCCTGCTGAGTGAAGTTACCTAGGCATATATAC
>CAZPUO010000165.1:0-6388 GCA_964589745.1 uncultured Methanotrichaceae archaeon | reverse complement strand
ATCCAAAGGGCAAAAACATTCTACTCCAAGCTCTTTGGATGGAAGATTGAGGGCGTGCAGGGGATGGATTATATGATGATCGACGTTTATGGCGCTCCAGGAGGAGGTATGATGAAGAGAATGCATCCAGACCAACAGATTACAGACTACATCGGAGTGCCTTCGGTGGACGATTACTCAGCGAAAGTTGAAAAGCTAGGCGGCAAAATCATTGTTCCAAAGAAGGCCGTTCCTGGGATGGGGTATTTCGTGATCTGTATGGACACCGAGAACAATGCCTTTGGTATCTGGGAGATGAATCCCACAGCGAAGTAATAGAGCGGGGATGTAGAGGTTGTAGTCTTCCTTACCTATTTCCGTTCTAGACACGGGGCTAATAAAACTGGGGAACTCAGATTACATTCCTCAGATCTATCTTTTAACGCAACGGTTTCGCCGTCCAGGCTGAATTTCAGGATACATGACCGGCTTCTCCTCACAATCTCCGCATGATCATATCCTTTGGGCCCTGACAAATGATGCGAACGAATGGAGCACAGCAGATTGAGGCGGTGAATTGGGCATGAGATATTACTTCTTGAATCCCATTCTTGAGGACCCGGTAAGACCTTTCTCGATGAAGAACTACAACAGTAAAAAAAGGAAGGAGGCCATTAACAGGAAAAAGGATTGATGAGAATAACTGAGTTTCATTTCACCGATGGAATTTGTTGATAAACGCCCCATTCGTTTCTCCATCTTCAAGGTATGCCAACTCGATCGTGTCATTAGAAATGATTGTGCCTATAGCATACCCCATATGATCGTATTCAGCGATATAGAGTGTCTTGTTATCCAAAGCAATTATACCGGCGAATCCTTCTTTCCACTGTTCCATGTCGCTGAAGTTGCCAGTGAAGAGCCGACCTTTTTGCTCGGAGACTGTCATGAAGGCCCCTGTTTCATTTTTCAAATAACCCGCGCGCTGTTCGTATCCCTCATAAGAACCCGTCCAATTGCCTACGAGATTGGGGATTTCGGCTACTGATAGCCCCATGGTAGCCAGCATCAGAGCCGTCATGACGAATACCGGTTTTGCATCCATAATGAGACCGCCTTTTTTGATAACTATGTTAGAGCCTGTCATAAAACTCTTTGCATTTCTAATTCGACCTTATGTAACCGAGCCCATGAGGGGCCTTAGCTGCATTTCCATCTAGGGAGAATATGCAAATCCACGCCCTGCGGTGGTTTCTAGCACACATCCTCATTGGTTGTGATCGCAGAAGCGATAAAAGAGTACTTAGAGCGCCATGCAGAGCAATCATTGAAGGGCAGGGATTAGCTCCTCTCCTTGGCAATGGTTTTGGTGAATACACAATGCCGGATTTTAAATCATATCTCCATAATGATGGCTTTGCCATAAACTTCAATCATGGATAAATCGGAATCAATTATATTCATATCGATAAATGACAATAATCTCATTTAAGAAAAGCAATATCAGCAGGGTCAACCTACTTAGTATTTATATGCGCCGATCGGGATTCGAACCCGAGTTTAGGCGTTGGCAACGCCTAGTGATAACCGCTACACTATCGGCGCATGGCTGCACGAAGCATCCCTTCCAATTACCTCCTAGTCTAAAAACATTGCGGGCAAATATGCCTCCCCCAGGGCTCCTCAGAGAGTCTGCATACTCTTTATCTACCATGAGCCGGACGGTCTTTATGGTGAGTTCGTTTGCATGATGTCATCATAGTGGGAGCGGGCCCCGCTGGGCTGACGGCCGGAATATACTGCGCGAGGGGCGGAAAGAAGACACTAATCTTGGGCAACATCTACGGCTCTCAGCAGTCCATGGGAGGCGTCTATGAGAACTACCCTGGCTTCCCGGATGGCGTAATGGGTATAGAGCTCTCTGAGGCGATGCTGGCCCAAGCTCAGAGGTTTGGGGCAGAATACCAGCCGGAGCTGGTGGAGAAGATAGTGCATCTGGGAAACATCTTCCGGTTGAAGACAGAGAACTGGCAGTATGAGGCAAAGGCCGTCATCCTTGCCATGGGTGCTGCCCACCGCCTTATTGGAGTTCCTGGCGAGAACGAGTTCACGTCCCGAGGGGTATCCTATTGTGTGCACTGCGACGGCGCGCTTTTCAAGAACAAGATTGTAGCCGTGGTCGGTTACGGAAACGGTGCCGCGAGAGCGGTTCTCTATCTGGGCAACATCTGTAGCAAGGTCCATCTTCTCTCCCCGCGCGACAAGCTGGTAGCCGAGCCGGTTTATCTGGAGCGCTTGAAGAAACTCCCTAACTTTGCCGCCACCTTCGGTGCGGAGATCACAGAGATAAAGGGCACCGATTCAGTGGGCAGCGTGGAATTCAAGGTGGGGAATACACCTCGTTCACTGAAGGTGGATGGGGTTTTCGTGGAGATGGGAATGAGGCCCAACACTGAGCTGGTAGAGGCCCTTGGCTTGGAGATGACCAGCGGAGGGTATGTAAAGGTCAATCGGCTGAACCAGGAGACTAGCATGCCTGGAGTGTTTGCGGCCGGGGACTTAACCGGTGGCAGGATGCAGGTCACAACTGCAGTGGGTTCCGGCACCTCGGCCGCCATAAGTGCGCTGCAGTATCTTGGATGATATATGGCTAGATCGATCGATGATAAAATGCAGCCTGACACGACCCAGCCAGTGACCGTCTGGCGCTCGCATGACTTGCTGGACGGATCTAAAACTGCCTCCCTTACCATGATCCTGCGCACCGTGGGCTGCAGGTGGAATCGGTGCACCATGTGTGGCTATGCAAGCGAAGGGGCGCCTGCCACTGCCGAGGATCTGGTAGCTCAGTTTGAAAGAGCCGTGCAAAGGTCATCTCCCGAGGTCCGGATGTTCAAGATTTACACCAGCGGGAGTTTTTTGGACCCCCTGGAAATGCCGGAAAGAGCGAGAGACGAAATCCTGCGAAGGCTGGAGGCATTAGGCA
The DNA here is from genome assembly GCA_964589745.1 of uncultured Methanotrichaceae archaeon. GTDB lineage: Archaea > Halobacteriota > Methanosarcinia > Methanotrichales > Methanotrichaceae > Methanothrix. The sequence continues at coordinate 3,423 of CAZPUO010000165.1, read as the reverse complement.
TCAAGAGGCTGGTCATCGAATCCCGGCCGGAGTATATAACCCCTGAAAGGGTTGAAGCTTGTCTGTCCCATCTGGAAACTGAGTTTGCCATCGGCCTTGAGACCACAAACGACCTTATCCGACAGAACATCATCTGCAAGGGCTTTTGCTTCGCGGACTTTGTTGCCGCCACTGAAGTGGTTCGTGCCCAGGGTGGGCGGATCAAGGCCTACCTCCTGCAAAAACCGCCTCTGCTTTCTGAAGGGGAGGCTTTCCGGGATGCCATCGCCTCAGCTCGCATGGCCAGAGACTACGCGGATGTTCTGTCTCTCAACCTATGCAACGTCCAGCGCAACACCCAGGTGGAACGCATGTGGATGCGAGGTGAATACAGGCCTCCTTGGCTCTGGTCCGCATTAGAGGTGTTAAAGAGCGTGCCGGGGCCGATCGTTTGCGATCCAGTGGGCGCGGGAACCAGGCGTGGGCCGCACAATTGCGGAAAATGCGACGCTGGCATCGCCGAGGCCATCAGGGCCCATGCTCTTGCACAGGATACGAAGGCGTTCGATAAGCTTGACTGTGAATGCAAGGCTACATGGCTTGAATGGATGGAATTGGAAGAGAAATCCTTCGGCACTCCGCTGGTTTGAGCTATCTCCCGGATCGCCATGAATTCCGTGGTTGGAGACCCTGCGCGGTGGCAGCATCGGTCGGATGATCCACGATGCAGGACAACATTGCTTAAAGGCCGTCCTGACATTGAGGGTAGAGCGGTTTCGCTGTGCCAGTGGTTTGAGGCAATAAACTCTCGTTTTTTGCTTTTAATTATCGTGTCACCGATGCCCTCCTACATTTATTAAGTTATAAAATTTATATTCTTGGCAAATAAATCAGGTAAATTGAAATATTAAGAAAATGATATTATTACTTTGGTGGATCATAGAATGTTCGAAAAGGTCTTGATTCCGACGGATTTCTCGAACTACGCTGAAAAAGTTGTTGGGTGCATTGGCGAAATCCCTAGCGTAAAGGAAGCCGTACTTCTAAACGTTGTTGCCAGAGACCCACTGGCAAGAACCTGGGACCCGGTGGCTGAAGTTAAGGACGCGGAAAAGAGGTTGATGAAGCTTAAGAGCGCCATCAAAGCTCCTGGGATCAATGTAAAAGTGAAGGCTGTCTCCGTTCTGGAAGGTGAAGTGGCGAGTGCTATCCAGAAAGTGGCGGAGGATGAGAAAGTATCCTTGGTGGCCATGGGCGCCCGCGGAAAGAGCCGGATACGGAGCGTCCTTCTGGGAAGCGCATCCAGAAATGTGCTGCGGTTCGGCGATACTCACCTCCTGATCATGCGTTATAAGACGCTGGACAGTGGGGCCATGGATAAGTACTGCGCTCGAGTCTTTGCCAAGGTGCTCTTCCCCACGGACTTTTCCCAGCCGGCTGAAGCGGCTTTATCCTTCCTGAAGGACATGGGCGGCATAGGAGAGCTGGTGCTGCTCAACGTCGTCTCCAAGGGCGAGACAGATGAAGGGATTGAAGCCAATGAATCTGCTGCCAAGGAGAATATGGGCGAGATCGTTCAGGAACTGAGCAAGGATGGCATAAAAGTCACATCTAAGGTTGTAGTGGGTCATCCCGTAGAAGTGATCCGCTCCGAAGCGGAGAACGAAGATGCGTCCCTCATTGCCATGAGTTCTCAGGGCGCCGCGGCCATTAAGAAAGGAAGAATTGGGAGCACAGCCTACGATGTGGCCAACTCGGCCAATCGGCCTGTTCTGATCTTGAGGAGATCAAAGATAGCCTTTTACTGAAAGTTCAGGCTCAGGCTCAATTTTTTGTGCCCTCGGGAAAAATTGCCAAGGCAAATTTCGAAAAAGTACTTTCAATCCATATTGGCACGATCTAATTGTAGTACGATGCATTTTTTTTGGCACCAAATCTCGACTCCACCGGCCTTCCTTCTGCTTTGGGCCTCGAATTCAACATAAATTGCCATGTTTTGATAATAATAGGCGAATTTAACGGTTAAATTGAAATATTAAGAATATGATATCATTACTATTGGTGAATTAACGTGTTTGAAAAGGTTTTGATTCCTACGGATTTCTCAGATTATTCAAAAAAAGTTATCGAGTGTGTTGGAGACATTCCCGGGGTGCGTGAAGTCGTGCTCTTGAATGTCTTAACTAGGCCGACTGTAGACGAGTTCTGGGATCCGATGGCTGAGATCAAGGCTGCAGAAGAACTGCTGATGAAGCTGAAAACCTCAATAAAAGCTCCAGGGATAAAAGTCAGAGTTAAGGCAGAGTTCATGATGGAAGGAGAAGTCTCAGGCGTCATTCAGAGGGTTGCGGAGGATGAGAAGGTTTCTTTGGTAGCCATGGGTGCACGAGGAAAAAGCCGGATCAAGAGTGTACTTCTGGGAAGTGTCTCTCGGAACGTGCTGCGCTTCGGCGATGCAAATCTGCTGATTATGCGTTACAAGACTGTTGAAAGTGGAGACATGAAAAAGTATTGCGAAAGAGTCTTTGCCAGGGTGCTCTTTCCAATGGACTTCTCCCAGCCTGCAGAGATGGCTTTGTCTTTCCTGAAGGGCCTCGGCAGGATCGGAGAGCTAGTGCTGCTCAATGTCGTCTCAAAAGGAGAGACCGAAGGAGAGATCGAGACCAATGTCGCTTCAGCAACTATGAAGCTCGATGACATCGCTCGGGAGCTGATCAAGGTTGGCATCAAAGTCACATCGAAGGTAGCAATGGGCCATCCAGTGGAGACCATCCACTCTTTGGCAGAGAAAGAGGATGTTTCTCTCATCGCCATTATCTCGCAAGGTTCCATGGCCACAGGGAAGGGCCGGATAGGAAGCATCGCTTACGACGTGGCCAATTCCGCCAGCCGGCCGGTTCTGATTTTGAGATAATCCAAGACAGCTCTACCATGTCTGAGGCAGTCTGATAACCTTTTCTATTTTCGATGCTATCACGGATCTCGTGTCGGTTCTTTTGAGATGACCGTATTTTATAGAAGCCAAAAACAGGTGTTCTTTAAAGATATCCAATATTTATTAATCAGCTATCTAAATTAGTTACAATTATATGTCATTAATTCTTTAAAAATTCATATATGGTTGTTTTACAGTCATACGGAGTTCACTTGCCTCTTCCTGTCTTCTCTCCAACGCGAAATCCCGGATGCTCTTCATATGTGTGCCTAAACGCTGGGATCTCAGGTTAAATATTGAAAAAAAGGCCATACCATATTGGTAACCTTTGGAGATGGGTATTTCATAAGTCCTCCATAATCTTTAGAAAATGATTACGTGGAGGCGTTCCGCCGGCCAAGATAATCGAGAGAAACTCCGTCCCAGTTGTGGCCTATAGCGGCAACATCGAGATTTTGAAGAAAATTGCCCTAGAAGAACATGATAGCAATGAGATCAATCAGGCAAGA
>CAZPUO010000164.1:0-6394 GCA_964589745.1 uncultured Methanotrichaceae archaeon | reverse complement strand
ACGCGGCCATCAAGGACTACTGGGTCAAGATCGGGAAGATCAAGCCGGAGGAAGCCAAGCCTGAAGCAGGCGAAGAAGGGGAGGCGTGCGGGACGGAGTGATCTACAAAGGTTTTAATCTTATCAAGAGTTTAGTCCTATTTAAATCGGAGGTGTTATTTATTGAGGGTTGAAGAGGCAATTTATTTTTCCCCAAAGTACAAATTCGAAGATATAGATTGGAATGATAAAGATAAATTGATTGAGGCTTTCAAAGATCGAGTAAATGGATTTTATCTTAAGCCAGCAGAAGTTCTGAATTCTTCGCGAGAATATGGGTTTGCAGCAGGCCTTTTATGCGCTTCGACAATAGATTTTCTTGCGAGAATATCCATAGATGGAAAATATTCAGGTAAAAGAATAAAGAAATGGCTTTGTGATAATATCACGGAGTTTAAAGAAACTGAAGGTGCAAGCAAGAAATTTTATGATGATTTTTAAACGAATACCCCGCTGCTTGCAGCGGGGATAAAGAGCATACGTATCCAACTTAGGGACCGATCAGCTAACATGGTCCGATCTTAATGCGGCGGCGCCTCGGATGCCCCGTAGCTTGCTGCGGGGTGCGCCGCCGCAGTTTCACATAATTTAAATTATTAGCCCTTTCGAAGCCAATAGCTTTGCATTTCACCGAAATTATACTTACAATTCGCGTCGCTTGTTCTGGTGTCTTTCAACACCCGCTCATCACGCTCCAACGCGCCCGTACGCACGCCCGTGGGCTGCGGGGGCGGGGCTGCAAGCGCCGAGAGCCATGCCTGAGACCGCAACAGAAAGCCTTCGAGCAGTTTGGCGTTGAGACCCTGACTGAAAGATGAAACGGAGGGCAATACCCATCAATAAAAGCGGAAACATCCCTCACTAGCCTATGACGGTCACAGCATATTCCTCCTGCCTAATGCTTGCATCTCCATTCAGGCGATCTTCAGCACTGCATCGTAGACCTTTACCACTTGATTTTTGCGGAAATCCTGCAAAAATTAAAAAATCCGAGAATCTGACTCCCACCGGAAGCCAAAATATTTATGTCCCTGTTGTGATTGCCAATTGCAGGTTTAGCACTAAAAATGATGAAGGAGGATCGGTTAATGAAATTTGCCTTGCATGCCATGATGGGAATCTTAGTCCTGCTATTAACTACGTCTGCTGACGTTGCAGCAGGGAACATTGAGATAAATGGTGCAGTTGCGACCTTGGGCGAAAGCGAGTTCACCTGGAACTCTCAAAATTTTGCCGGATTCTACTATGACCTCGACAAGAACATCGGCACTGAACAGATAACTCTCAGGCTTTCTGAATCAGATGGAGCCACTTCAGTTCTCAGCGATGTCGCCGACGCGAATGGATATCCGGGCGTAGTTTACAAGACCACCGCCCAAATGAAGAATTTTAAATTCCAACCTTGGGGAAGCTATCTATTGATCGGCTTCCTGGGCGAGCCTTACTTTGCGGGGTACAGCAATGCCGTCACCTCAGCCATGGAGTCCGCAGGCACGAGTATGCCGCTCCTTTATGACAGATCGAAGAATAGAAACCTCATGACCAACGAACAGATCAGCAGGATTTTATTGGATGACAATACGGAAACCTACGTCAGCTCTGCAGAGCCGCTGAAACTGGGAGAAGGCTACGAGCTGGCCATCAAATCCGTCAATGCCAACGAAACCAGCGCCGTTGTGGAGCTGAAGAAGAACGGCCAGAGCATCGATATCAAGATCGTTCAACCATCCCTAGAAAATTCCGTGATATCAGATCAGACGTACTTCTACCGGCGTAGTATGGGGAACACCCAGGATATTGTCACAATTGCAGTCCACTTCAAGAATCTCTTCCGAGGAAATAACGAAAGCTATAGTGCCACCGTGAACGGAATATTCCAGGTATCCGATACTCCAACGCAAATCAAGCCGGATCAGCAGTACGGCAAGATGATGATAAGAACTATCGACTCGAATTCCATGACCATCACCATGGACAATAAGGACAACCGGATTGTGCTGACCCGGAATGTGGATATTCCTTTGATGAAAAACATCGACATAAAAACGGCTGATCAGTCGGATGTAAGTATGGAAAATCCGCTCAGATATTACTTATACAAAGAAGTAAGCTGCGACCGCTGAAATCTTAACTTAACAAAGGGCCTGACCTCGGTCTTGCCGAGCTCAATTTTTTGTATCGATCTTATCACACCTTAATCGCTCCATCGCACCTCTGCTCATGCGCACGCTCATGGGCACACGCGGGCGGGGCTCGCAAGCGCCGGAGGGCGCCGGAGGATTCCTGGAGCTTAAGATTTAGAGGAGACCGCGTATTCAAGTTCCAGCAGTCGGAAGTGAACGGCGGCGGCGCACCCAGCAGCAGAGTTGGCGGAGTATCCACGGCGCCGCATAAGATGGAAACAAGCAAACCGATCAATCCCCAATTGAATTTACATGCCTTTTATCCCCCGCTGCAAGTCATTGGGTATCACGATAAAATTAATATTTGTCAAACGTATTCTACCTTAATAATCATTAAATAGGGGGGCCAATCTTGATCGATATTTTCAAGAGAAGCGCAGGCAAGAATCCAAAAGAAGACAGAAAAAAGGCAAAACAGGAGGAGAAGAGGCAAAGAGCGCAAGCAAGAGGGCAAAGTCCTATAAAGTAGCTGCTCTCTGTCCGAGCATTAGTCGAATCAATGTTTTTTATAAATTATAAAATTTATGCAAAAAGATAGGATGCTTGTTCGATAGAAATCTTTCTGCAAACTTAGCACTTAGTTTATAGACTGAATCCCCTTGTCGATGACTTAAATTCAACAAGGATATTTTCCGCATGTTGCTTCAATTCGCATAGCATTAGTCTGCCGCGATCGCCACTGGCCATTAGCCCAGAGGAGGGGTGACATGCATTTGGGGGCGTTTGTCTCATCTCCAAAATTGCATCCTTCTCCCGGCAATTAACTCGGCAAAAAATATATTCTCTCTTGAATCAAGCTACCTCTAACTTCTTCAATCTTCTATCCTCAATGCCAACTTGCCTATATGATGCTTCAAAGATGTCCCGATGTGCCTGAGCTGCTTCCTCAAGCAGATAGGTTCGGCTGATCTCAACATGAAAAGATCCCTGGCCAATCAGGCCATTGAGACGCTCGAAAGCCTCTGGACTGGGGAGACCGTCATAAGCATGGACCCCAACCCCGGGCAAACCTTCAGGCTCTGGCTCCACGCCGTTAGGGTATGCGATATGTCCACCTTTTTTTACCTCCTTCAAGGCTTCCATCAGATCTTCTGAATTTGTGAAGGCCAATGCCGCGTCTAGACCCTCCGGGGCAAAATCTTTCACCATTCTTATGATGTTTGCGTTATGCCCATCCACTGAACGGTCTGCTCCTAAACGCTGTACCAGATCAACCCCATCCGTACCGGAAGCGACAGCCAAAACGCTTCCACCCATTCGCTTTGCCAATTGAAGGGCCACATGGCCGACGCCGCCGCTTGCTCCTACGATCATGAGCTTCTTCTTATTATCCAACTTCAACTTTTCGAGGCCCAAGAGAGCTGTTATTCCGCTCACAGCCAGCGCGCCAGCTTCATTTGCTTTTACGTTTGCTGGTATCACTGCAGCATTTTCCTCAGAGACCGCGGAGTACTCGGCGTAGAATCCTCCCTTTGGGTTGTCGTAACCATATCCATAGACCTGATCGCCGATCTTGAAAAGCCGTATTTTTGGCCCAACTGCCACCACGGTCCCGGCTCCATCGGATCCCAGGACCAATGGGAAACTGCGACTGCTGGCTCCACCCTCGCGCAGCCATGGGTCCCAAACGCCAACGCCAGCCCTATTCACCTTTATTAGGATCTCATTTTCACTCAGTTCCGGTACAGTCACTGTTGCAATGTGAAGCTCCTCCGGACCGCCAAAACGGTCAATTACCGCAGCTTTCATGTGTTTTGGAATTACTTGACTTCATATCAACCTCATCAATAATTTGTTCATCAGATAGGACACGAGAAAGGCGAGGCAGTTGATCCTCCCGATTGAATTCTTTTCAACAAATATAGACAATATAGACCGCCATGAAATATAAAATTTTCCTACTGTGGTGCTGTTGCTTGTTCTATCATAAAACCCAAGACTCATTAAAGAGCAATTGGCCGAAATTGCGGATGCTATTTAGCCGACTGGGTGATCATGGTTGCTGAGAGTTCTGTCTGGAAAGGCGAGCCTCTTTTATTCCCAGAACTACCCTTAATTTCCTCACTTCGGCCTTCTTCAGCCTTCTATGGATGGATGCCTCAGGAGAAAAAATTTGGCGGCTTAATTTTTAAAAATTCTCAAGTTTTGCCATCGCGGAATCAGCTTCGAAAGCTTTTACGCTCCCTGGTGATATTTGAGTCGATACCTCCTGTTTTCCAAATTTGGAGAGATCGCTGGTAGCATTGAAAGGCCTTCTTTGCATCACATCTATCAAATATTGGGGCATTGGTAAAGAATCCAAAGAGTTGGCGGTAGCGATATTCATCTTTGTCATGAGGAGGCTGGGATCCTCGCCAAAATTCTGGCGAATCCACGCATTATACTCATCCACCAGGGCATTGAATTCGACCAAATTTTTACCCTGGCTTGCGCCTTGATAGGCAGCCCCAAGCTGGAAGCTCAGACGCATGCCCTCCAAAATAGACTGCTGCTCAGTATTATAGGCGGAAGCTAGAGTGAGCCCGGACAAGAGGGCTAAGAAAATTATAAATTTCTTCATTTTTTCACCCCAACTCTCCTTTCACCGATTGCCTGCATCGTACTGATGGCGATTTCATTTCCACCCTCTCCTACTCAGTTTCATAATTGATGATTCCTATGAAAAAGATTTTGGTGGATATGCTAATGCGAGAAAGCGATGTTTGGGCTGTTGACTTTGCTTCTCACGGAAGATGGCAGGTCCTGCAGGGCACGTAACCTTGGAGCGGCTCTTTTGGCCCGCATGCCCGGGGGCGCACGTCGCCTGCGATCCGTGCAAGCTGAGGAGGCCCCGGGAGCCCCGCCTGCATACCTCGCTAGCCGGATGCTACGGGTTCCTGAAGGGATGCTGCTTGGCAGCGCAGTGGTTTGCAGGATCCCGGTCGAGCAAGATCGCATTCCACATGATGGCTCCCCAAGAGCCGCCGGCGGTACCTTATCCTAATCTATTGATTCTTTCAATTGGATTCTTGATCTGGATTACCCTCTCTTTGTCCCCTTCATGAAAGATCGATGTTACATAGCACATGCAATTCGTCATTTATCTTTGGCAAAAGCGCAAATGGCTTGAGCTTCTTCGGTAATTAGCACATAAATTCCTCGGAGATTATCTTTTCAGCGCCACGGCTAACCATCTCTTCTAAAGCTATGCTAGAATCTTCTGTTTGTAAGTTCACGCCGGCGATGGCATCGGTCAATATAAAGACTTTCAAGCCGTCTTTAAGCGCATCAAACGCGGAATGTTTAACGCAATAATCCGTAGCCAGCCCGCCGATATAAATCTCCGTAACTCCAAAAAATTTCAATAAATTCGCCAATATCGTTCCGTTTAAATCTGTGGCATGGAAGGCCGAATAGCTGTCTTTTTCCGGATCCATGCCCTTAGACATAACGATGGCTTCTTTTGGAAACTTAAGTTCAGGATGAAACTGAGCTCCCGGATTCCCCCCGACGCAATGCTTGGGCCATATCCCGCCAAATTGTTCAAAATGTTTAGTGACATCGGGGTGCCAATCCCTCGTCACAAAAATCGGCAAATTTTCCCTCTCAAAAAACTTAATGTACTCGTTAAGAATAGGGATGATCTTGTGACCCTCGCGGATGCCTAAAGCGCCACCGGGACAAAAATCATTTTGAACGTCAACCACCAGAAGAGCCTTTTTTAACTTTAATGTGCTCATATGTACAATATCTCCAGAAGAATCAAAATTAATCCTCCGAAACCATGGCGCCGATTTCTCCTTGGATGTGGACTCGTCGCTTTTTCCTCGCATCCTCTCGCAATACCATGCCATTAGATAAAGCCGATCCGTAACCGGTTGAGATGAGCCAAATACAACGATTCATTGTGTTTCTCTTCTGAACAACGCATCGCTTGCCGCTCCGCGCGGCGGGCGTTTACTCTTGAAACATCTGGGATCGAATCTTTCCCCGTAAAGGTCATGTAAGGCGACCTGTTTGCCGTAGCTTTTCAGGGTTTCCATGGAACCTCAGCGATGGCATGGTTGAAGCTTCTTGACTTGGGATGAGCAGGAATTAGCGAATAAAGAAACCTTCGACAGCCTTATGACCACAAAGGCGGAGTCAAACGTTGCGGCGGCGGACCCCGCTGCAAGCAGGCGGGGCATGTTCCCG
>CAZPUO010000163.1:0-6398 GCA_964589745.1 uncultured Methanotrichaceae archaeon | reverse complement strand
CCATCAACCTGCTGGCCATCGTCCTGACGGCGCGGGTACTGGGCCTTGATCTGGGCATTGCCAGAGCAGTAGCGGCGGTCTCCATGGCCGTGGTCATCGGCCTGATCATGGCTGCCATATTCGAAAGAAGCCCCCAAAAGTGCGAGGCGGGGCCTGGTATGGTAACTGCAGCAGCCAACGTGCAAACGGACGAAGCGCCGGGGGAAGTGGGCGGTCTCAAGCACAAGTCGATACTGTTCCTGGTGCTTTTGATAGGGGTGCTCCTCTCGGCCACGTCCTCACTGCAGTTTGCACTGAAATGGACCATAGTAGCAGCCTTTGTATTGGCATCAGCTTTAGTCCTGGGAAGATACTTCTCCGGCGAGGAGAGAAGCATCTTCTTCGGGGAGACATGGGATCTCGCTAAGAAGATCTTCCCTCTTCTGATCGTGGGAACGTTCATCACAGGCGTGATCGGTTACTTCCTGCCTGTGGATCTGATCAAGTCGATCTTCGGCTCGAACAGCTTCCTGGCGTGCTTCGTAGCCTCGATTGTGGGCGCTCTGCTTTACATGCCCACGCTGCTGGAGATCCCGATCGTGGGCACGCTCTTCGGGTACAGCGCAGGAGTGACAGCCCCGGGCCCAGCGCTTTCGCTGCTCCTGGCAGGACCATCTCTGAGCTTGCCCAGCATGATAGTAATAATAAGAGTAATAGGTGCTAGGAAAGGGGGCGTTTACATCGGCCTGGTGGTGCTGATCTCGACCCTGGTGGGCATGCTGTACGGTGCGATCGTGGGATATAAAATCGTATAAAAGATGTCTGTATCAGGTGAAAATATGGTGAAGATAGAGATCCTTGGAACGGGATGTGCGAAATGCAAGAGCCTGGCAAAGAACGTGGAGAAGGCAGTGCAGGAGATGGGAATACAGGCTGAAGTGGTCAAAGTGGACAGCATCCAGGAGATCATGAACCGCGGGGTGATGATGACGCCTGCGCTCTACGTGGACGGCGAGTCCAAAATGGTAGGCAGGACTGGAACCGTGGAAGAGATCAAGAAGCTGCTGAAGAAGTGAGGCTCATCCATGGATGAAAATAAGAAATGTCTTTGCAGCTCCTCAGATGTGCGCATCGTGGCATGTTCAGGAGCTTCAAATGTGAGCCAGATAGCGAACCAGGCAGCGATAGATCTGGCAAAAGCAAAGGTTGGCGGATTCTTCTGCTTGGCGGGAGTGGGAGCGCATATCAAAGGGATGATCAAATCCGGAAAAGAGGCGGATCTGATAGTGGCCATAGACGGATGTCCCGTCCAGTGTGCTACGAAGACACTGCAGCATGCGGAGATTGAGCCAGCGATCCAGGTGATTGTAACCGAATTGGGGATTGAAAAGTCTCATGATATCGCAGTTGATAAAAAAGACTCTTCAATGGTCGTGGAAAAGGTAAAAGAAGAGCTGGCATCCTAACGATCTGAATCATGCAAATGGAATCGCAGCGAGCGGCTTTTAGCCTGACTCTGTGGGCCGCGCGCTAGATGATGAGTGTCGGAAAAGGGCAGCTGAAAGAAAGTGCTCAGGTTCCGAGCATCCTCGCCTTTTCGCCTGCCAATAAGCTCTTCAGCCAAAGCTTGCCGACTTTACAGTGAAATCCCGAGGCACGAGTTAAGGTCGGCTGCAGCTCGAAATGATGTTCTAATGAACCCTTGATTGATCTCCCCTTGCCCGAAAGCCTTAAAAGCAATGAGCTTCACTATTCAAGTATAATACTCAACCACTCAAGGCGTTCATTTATGTGCCACGGTCACGACCTTCCTCCGGCTCTGAGATCCATTCAGAAGTACATTCGAGCGTTGCACTGCCCCACGCGATGGATGATCATCCAGTGCATCGGCACAGGGGAGAAAAGCAGCAAGGAGATCTTTGAAGAGCTGAAGCTGGAGGATGAGATGTCCCTGGCCGGACTTTACTATCACCTATCTGCCCTCAAACAGGCGGGAATTGTCGAGGTGGCCTCCTATCGGGAGGTCAAAGGCGGCACGCCTGAGAAGGTGTGGAAGTTGAAGACCAGGAGAATTGTCATCGATCTTCTGGACGAGGAGATGAAATAAATGTGTTGCGGCGATGAAAATATGCATCACGGTGCGTCCGGGTGCCATGAGATGCCCCTGGCAGGGCATGGCCATCACGGGCAGCATCACGGCGCTTGCGGCTGTGGGTGTGGCGGACGGAGATTCCTGAGCAGGAAAGAAAAAATCGAGATGCTCGAAGAGTACAGGGAATCACTGAAGAACGAGCTGGAGGGCGTTGAGGAAGCGCTAAACGAGCTGAAGAAGTAATAAAAGGCGAAGAGGGAGCATGAACGCCATCGAAGTCCAGGCCCTGACCAAGCGCTTCGGCGGCTTTCGGGCCGTTGACCACATCAGCTTCGGGGTCGAGGAGGGCGAGGTGTTTGGCTTCCTCGGCCCTAACGGCTCAGGGAAGAGCACCACCATCAGAATGCTGACCGGGGTGATAAGACCCGACCAGGGAAAGGCGATCATAATGGGTCACGATGTGCATAAAGAGCCCCTGAAGGCCAAGCAAGTGATGGGGATCGTTCCTGAGACCTCCAATGCCTACATCGAACTCTCTGCGTGGAACAATCTCATGCTTATGGGCGAACTTTACGGGGTCCCAAAAAAGGAGAGGGAGGAAAGGGCATATATGCTTCTCAAGCAATTCGGCCTGCATGAGCGCAGGGATAGTCCGGCTCGTGGTTTTTCCAAAGGGATGAAACAGAGGTTGATACTGTGCATGGCTCTGATCAATGAGCCCTCTGTTCTTTTTCTTGACGAACCCACCTCCGGCCTGGATGTCGAGAGCACGAGGCTCATAAACGACGTCATAAGAGATCTGAACCGGACTGGTACAACTGTCTTCTTGACTACTCACGACATGGTGGAAGCCAACCAGCTCTGCGAGAGGATAGCGATAATAAATCGAGGCGCAATTGTGGCCATAGACCGCCCTGAGATCCTGAAGCAGATGGCGAGCGGCCTAGAGTCCGTTGAGGTGAGCTTCGAGCGAACGGTGGAGGCAGATGCGCTGTCGGCTTTTGTTCATGTCCGTCGGGTTGAGAAGAGAGGAGATAAATTCAGGCTCTATGCAGAGGACGTAAACGGGACCATAGACAGCATAACAGACTTTGCCAAAATGCAAGGCCTGAAGATAGTATCCCTAAACACCCTTGCGCCATCTCTGGAGGATATCTTCGTTAAGCTGACACAAAAGGAGAGACCGGAGGCCGGCCGTGTCCTGGCGTGAGCAGATCGGGCGGTCCCTGGTTGTGGCAAAGAAGGATGTGTGGATTTACTACCTAAAAGGCCCTGTAATCGTCTTCGGCCTGATATTTCCGTTATTTTTGTTGATAGCGTTCACCATCGGCCGGAATATTAGCCTGAAGGAGCTGTTTCCAGGGGTCATGGGCATGGCCATCTTCTTCACCTCTACGGCCGTTGGCCCGGCCATACTGCCCTGGGAGGCACGCTCCAGGACCCTGGAAAGGCTGGTGTGCTCGCCTGTCTCAGTCTGGGCCCTATTCCTGGGAGACGTCCTGGCTTCGTTCTTCTTCGGGTTGCTCATCTCCCTCGCTCCTTTGATCATCCTGCTGGGGCTTGGCGTCGAGGTCCATCACATCTTGGTCTTTGTCATAGGCATGATTTTGGCAACCTTCTGCTTCGCCTCGCTGAGCATATTGCTGTCGGTGTACCCTCCCACGGACGTGCCTGCAACAGTGATGATGCTCTCCTCGCTGGTGAGATTTCCCCTGGTCTTCATAAGCGGCGTCTTTCTTCCCGTAGAAGAGCTGCCATCATGGGGAAGGGCAATTTCGTCTGTTTCACCACTGACATATTTCATAGACCTGGCAAGGTATTCGATCACGGGCATAAGCTATTATTCGATTCCCCTCGATCTGGCGGTACTTCTGCTCTTCGCCGTGGCCTTCCTGCTGGTCTCCATAAAGCTTCATGAGAGGTTCCTGCCTCAGCGTTTGTCGTAGGCGAAGAGTATCACCATCCCTCACCGATCTGGTGGACTTTCATCTTTTTTTCGAGAACCAACTCTAAATCGACATTTATTGATGCGTACCTTTTTACAGCCCGACTTTATTTGATAAACAGTTTTCTTAACATCAACCGAAATAACAACTTACACGCCCGAACGAATCTATTTGTCATCAAGATTTCGTCATTTAATTGAAAGATTTCAGCTCTCCCGTAATCCTTATATATCCATGAATATTGATACGTTCTTAGTGATGATCGCCTGGTGAAAGATAAAATCTTAAAAGAGCAACGTCCCCCAACGCACGCTTCAAATCGTTGGCGCCAGCAAGTCAAAATCGGAAGGTGATGCTGATAACGCCTAGCCATGAGGTTTTCAAGGATTCGGACATCGACGAGGAACCGATGTGCTGCTCCGGGAGATCCAGCAGCGACCTGGAAAAGGCCGGAGTTAGGATCAAGAAGCTTTCCTCATTGATGAAAGTGATCGAGCTGGATGGCCCGGAAGGAGAGGTCGAGGTCTTCAAGGCTGCAGCCGACCCCTGCAGACTCAGGATTCTGAAGCTGCTCAAAGAAGGAGAGCTCTGTGTCTGCGAGATCATGACCGCACTTAAAAAGCCTCAATCCTCAACCTCCCATCATCTTTCCATCTTGAAGGAGGCAGGACTGGTTAAAGAGCGCAGAGACGGCAAATGGTCCTATTATCGGCTTGCTGATGGAGCGGTTATCGAGATGATCAAGCAGGCAAAAGTTTTGAAGGAAAAATGAAGCTTGAAGGAAACTGATTTGAAGGAAACTGAGATGCTCTGGAACTACTCGGTTGCGCCGCAAATTTCTTTACAGAAGTCGCTGAAGACGCCGAAAGAGCGGATCGTCGAATTACATGAAGCTGGGCAGTGAATAATCATTTAAATTTTATGTCCATCGGAGTGAGGTTCAAATTGTCGAAGAGTGTCGGTGTCGGTAGGGGATTAGATTTTTTATCTCGATATCTAACGATCTGGATCTTCGCAGCCATGTTCCTGGGAATAGGGATTGGTTACTTTGCGCCTGCCATAACCCGGTTCATTTTAAGCCTGCAGATCGGCACGACATCGATTCCTATCGCCATCGGCCTGATTCTGATGATGTACCCGCCACTGGCCAAGGTGAAGTATGAGGAACTGGGCAAGGTCTTCCAGGATAAAAAGATCCTTGGCCTCTCGCTCGTGCAGAACTGGCTGGTGGGACCGATCCTGATGTTTCTCCTGGCGGTGCTTTTCCTGCGAGACTATCCACATCTGATGTACGGCGTGATTCTCATCGGCCTGGCTCGTTGCATCGCCATGGTCATTGTTTGGAATGAGCTGGCCTGTGGCTGCACCGAGTACTGTGCTGCCCTGGTAGGCCTGAATTCCATCTTCCAGGTGCTGTTTTACTCTATTTATGCCTACGTCTTCATCACAGTGCTGCCTGTCGCTCTTGGCGTTGCTGAGGGAACGCTGGTAAATGTAACAATTTCCCAGATCGCAGAAAGTGTATTCATTTATCTGGGAATTCCATTCCTAGCAGGTATAATCACCAGATTCAGCCTGATTAAAGCCAAAGGAAGAAGCTGGTACGAGCGGGATTTCATACCCAGGATCTCGCCCATAACTCTGATTGCCCTGCTCTTTACCATCATTGTGATGTTCTCCCTGAAGGGCGACTACATCGTTCAGCTTCCTTTCGATGTGGTAAGAGTGGCTATACCGTTGGGCATATACTTCCTGATCATGTTCTTTGTCAGCTTTTTCATGGCGTACAAACTGGGTGTGAACTATGAAAACACAGCTGCTCTGTCCTTCACCGCTGCCAGCAACAACTTCGAGCTGGCCATCGCCGTAGCGGTAGGAGTCTTCGGCATCGCCTCTCAGGAGGCCTTTGCCGCCGTGATAGGACCGCTAATAGAAGTTCCCGTACTGATATCACTGGTAAACGTGGCTCTGAGGCTCAGGGATGCGTACTATCCCAGTGCGCCTGAGAAGATATTTTGCGAAACTGAAAAGCTAGTAAGGTGAGATAAATGCCCGGATCGCCCGCAGATGTTAAGCTCGTGAGCAATGCCATGGCCAACGCTACGAGGAGAAAGATCATGGCCATGCTGGTTGAAAAAGACAGAACGCATGAAGAGATTGAAAAGGCTGCAGGAGCCTCCATGCTTGACTACCATCTGCAGATGCTCCAGCAGGCGGGGCTCGTCGAGCCGAAGGAAGGCAGAATCGTCCTGACGGATTTCGGCAAAAACTTCATGGAAACCAAGGCCGAGAAGCCTGCAGAGGTCAAGAAGGATCTGACAGGGACAAAGCCGCTACAGGTCACGGAAGTTCGACAGCTTTTGCCCTGCATCGCCGACACC
>CAZPUO010000162.1:0-6453 GCA_964589745.1 uncultured Methanotrichaceae archaeon | reverse complement strand
CAGCAGCGTTGAGGAAACTGCCTGAGCGCCCCTCAGGGAGCCGCAGTTGACCATGGTGGCAGCTAATACGCCAGCTGCGCAGTAGGCGTTCCACTTGGAGACATCGTTGGCCTCGTACATTACATAGCCAGAGGGCAGCTTCTTGCCGGCCTTAATGACTTTGTCCTCAACGGCCTTGGCTACTGTGCTCTGAACGACCGTACCGATGGTTCCGGTCTTTCCGTTGGCCTTGACGCACTCATAGACCATGTTGTCGGCGTTCAGGCCCTGGTATGCCATGCCCAGCAGCTGATGCCTCTCGAATATGCCCATGGCGTTGCCCATCTCGAACTCGCCGATATGCTCATAGATCGAAGCCAGAGCGGCGGCGTTCATGGCGTTCCTCTTGGTGATGGCGGCAAGATGGTTGGCCATGACGTTCCTGAGAGCAAAGCCCAGACCCTCATCGTTCTGGGGAATGTTGAGAACAGATGCGACATTTCCGCCGGCCATGCCTACAGTCTGCGGGTACTCGCCCCAGATAGCGGCGTGAACCATTGAAGCGTCAACAATTCCCACCTTGAACTGCTGGATCATTGCCTCAACGGTAGCTGCGGCGGCTGCGGTCAGTCCGACCACGAACTCAGAGGCTGCGTTGACCCTGGCGGTGGGGACCTGGACGAGCAGCTGCTTGCCTCCGCCGAGCACCTTGACATTGGTGTCATCGCCGGGAGCAACCTGCAACAGCCCCTTAATCTTGTCAGCAAGGGCATTGGCATTGGCAACAACATCGTAGTTCAGCTCGCGTCCCTTGATCTGTCTTCGCCCTCCTGCTACCTTTCCGGTCTTTAGGGCGCCTTCTACTCCGGCCAGATTGACGGCAACTGTTCGCTTAGTAAGGGCGATGAGCCTCTGCATGGCCGCGTTCTTCAGAGGGCTGACGGCGTTCAGGTCAACGTCGCTCTTCAAAAGAACTCCGCGGTCGCTATATAGGTCTATCTTGTCAGACACGTTCTTTATCCTCCTTTACCTTTTTAGCAGCAAAAACTGCAACGACGGCAGATGCCGAAGCGATGATATGACAGCCTAAGCTAAAAGGTATCATATCCGACACCTTCACAATTCGTTACAATCTCCCGCCGCTTTCTCTACTGTACCATAGCTACTTAAACCTTTTGTGTGATGTAATTATTACTTATTAAATTATAATAATAAGTTCTCCAAAGGTTCATATAATAACGACAATTTTTAAAATAATTTTTATTGTAATAGAGATCTATAATTGTGCGTTCCATGCTCCTCGACCTTTTAAAACTCCACGGCTTCATGACCATAACCATCTTGTTACAGGACAGCGCGATGATAGGTAGCGATCTTTAAAATGGAGAATTATTATTTCTATCAGTTGATAAATGGTTCCGACATATACAAAAATTTGGATAATGTTTATATCCGCTTGCGATCTTATGCACCCCCAACATTGAGAGATGAAACGATCTGTCAAAAACGATTTTCCGCGAAGATCTCCCATTATGAACAATTAAAATTATCGAATTAATCGTGTTGATTGAAAATTTTATAAAGTAATATGAATAATTTTTTACACTCAGACAACTCAGTCCTGTCTAACTCTGCGAATAGCATCAGGAGGGTTATGGGGTAGGCAGCGCGTAATGGTCCCACCCCAGAACAATTCAGGTCTAGGATCAAAGATGAACGAGTGCGGCATCAGAGAGAGCCTTTTCGCTTTCCGCTCTCGGTCCTACTGAGATGCTCTGTTGGACACAGAGGCCTTTTGTTCCTTGGGCGATTTTGCGAAAAACTTAAATCAACTGCAAGATTTGGCTGTGTGGAATGCATCTCATCATCGCAGAGAAGCACGATGCTGCCAAAAGGATTGCCCAGATCCTGGCCGGCACCAAGCCCCGCTCCCAGCGGGTGGCAGGCACCGAAGTCTTCCGTTTCGACGATAAGGTAATCCTCGGCCTCAGCGGCCACATCGTGGGAGTGGACTACCCACCGGGATATAACAACTGGCAGAAGGTGGAATGCAAGGATCTGATACGGGCGGAGGTCGTAGTTCGTCCCATACAGGACAAGATAATATCCGCCTTGCAGAGCCTCGGGAAGGAAGCCGAATGCATCACCATTGCCACGGACTACGACCGGGAGGGCGAGCTCATCGGCGTGGAGGCCCTGAAGATCGCAAAGGAGGCCAACCCAGGTCTGAAAGCGGATCGCGCCAGGTATAGCGCCATAACAAAGGAGGAGATCTTGAAAGCCTTCAGGAGTTCCGGAAAGGTGGACTTTGATCTGGCCGCCTCCGGGGAGGCCAGGCAGATCATAGATCTCGTCTGGGGAGCGGCTCTGACCAGGTACATCTCTCTCACATCCGGACGGCTGGGCAAGGAGTTTCTGTCCGTTGGTCGCGTCCAATCCCCCACCCTGGCTCTCATCGTTGACAGGGAACGGGAGATTCAATCCTTCCAGCCAAGGCCTTATTGGGAGATTTACGCCGATCTGGAAAAAGAGCTTCGTGTGCAGCATGCCAAGGGGCGCATCTGGGATAAGGCCGAGGTGGACAGGATAATAGCAAGCCTTGGGCCGGAAGGCATTGTCAAGTCCATCGAGAAGAAGACCAGGGTCGACAAGCCTCCTGCACCTTTTGACACTACCAGCTTTATCGCCGCAGCCAGCGGACTAGGCTTCTCTGCGGCCAATTCCATGCGCATAGCAGAATGGCTCTACACCAACGGCTTCATATCCTATCCCAGGACTGACAACACCGTTTATCCGCCTTCCATTGATCTTCGGGCGCTTGCCTCATTTTTTACCAAAGGCGCTTTTGCAAAGGAGGCGGAGAGACTGCTCCAGGGAAAGATGGTGCCCACCCGCGGCAAAAGGTCGACGACCGATCATCCGCCCATATACCCAACGGCTCCAGTGGAGAAGAACGAGCTGAAGGAGGACCAATGGCGGATTTATGAGCTGGTCGTGCGGCGGTTCTTCGCTACGCTGGCAGAGCAGTGCGTCTGGGAGGCCACCAGCATAAAGGTGGACATTGGCCCTGAGCCCTTCCGAGCCAATGGGGCACGGCTCATCGATCCCGGATGGAGATATTACTATCCCTACAGCAAGGCAGAGGAGCATCTTTTGCCAGAGCTGAAAGAGGGTGAGCATCTGTCGATGCTGGGGCACGAGGTGGAAGCAAAGGAAACGCAGCCTCAGGCCCGCTACGGGCAGGGCAAGCTCATCAAGCTCATGGATGAGCTGGGCCTGGGCACGAAATCCACCAGGCATGAAATCATCAGCAAACTGTACGCCCGAGCCTATGTGCAGGGCAACCCCATGCGGCCGACCAACACCGCCTATGCCGTGGTGGATACGCTGCAAAAGTACGCACCCACCATCACCAAGCCTGAGATGACCCAAACTCTGGAAAAGGACATGACCAGGATCTCTGAGCGCGAGATAAAGGAAGACGAGGTCATCGAGGAGTCGAGAGTCATGCTCACATCCGTCTTCGATGAGCTGACAGAGAACCAGACCTGCATTGGCCAGTCCCTAAAAGACGGCCTGCGCACGGACAAGATCGTGGGAACCTGTGAGAAGTGCGGTTCAGAGCTTATAATACGTCGCGGCCGTCGCGGGTCGCGGTTTATCGGCTGCTCTGGCTATCCGGAGTGCAGGTTCACCCTGCCGCTGCCAAGGTCCGGGACGGTGGTAGTGACGGACAAAATCTGCGACGAGCACGGCATGAATCATATCAGAATCATCTCCAAGGGCAAGAGACCCTGGGATCTGGGTTGCCCTCATTGCAACTTCCTGGAGTGGCAGGCGAAGAAAGCAGAGGGTAAGACCGAGCCGGAAAAAAGGATGGACGGCCGAGCAAAGAAAAAGGGCCTGGGTGGCGTATCAGGAATAGGGCCGAAGACCCTGGAGAAACTCGCTTCGGCAGGCATCAAAACAGCTCAGGATCTCATTAAGGCAGAAGCCAGTAGCCTGGCTGCGAAGACTGGTTTGAGCCAGAAGAAGATAATGGCCTGGCAGAGCGCAGCTAAGGCCTGAAGCACCTTGGCCTTTTGTCAGGACCCAAGTCACCGGACAGCGCTATTAAGCGGCGATATATCAAAGGCTTCGATATTATCGCCACAAGAGCACCAGGATATCCAGGGATTGCCCTAAGATGGATTTTATTCAAAAGCCGAAGGTTGCCAGCATGGGCCTGGCCGGATTTGAACCGGCGGCCACTCGGTTATGAGCCGAGCGCTCTAACCGGACTAAGCTACAGGCCCAAAAGTCATGCGCCGCCAACAGGGCTCGAACCTGTGACATTCTGGTTGCTGCTTTGATCAATTAACAGCCAGACACTCTACCAACTGAGTTATGGCGGCTCGACACCCACCCTAGATGCACAATGATTTAAGCCTTTTGATTAAAAGGTAGTCCTCATGCGTGTCCTGAAGAAGAACCTGCGCGGCGATGAAGGGGAGATAGCCCTGCTCCCGGAGTCCCTGGATGATCTCTGGCACCTGCAGCACATCGTGGAGCGAGGCGATCTGGTATTTGCGCAAACGCACAGGAAAGTGGCGACCATAGCGGATAAAGCGCGGCCCGAGAAGATGGAACGGCGAAGTGTCCGACTGGGCATTCGTGTTGAGGATATTGAGTTTCACATCTATTCCAACTGGCTGCGACTGCACGGCCAGATCAAGTCAGGCATCGACGTGAGCTCCTATCACACCCTGAACATTGAAGTGGGAACGGATCTCTCCATAATAAAGCATCATTGGCGGCCGGATCAGCTGCAGCGAATTGAGGATGCTGTGGCCGAGTCGCAGCGTCCGAAGGTGGTTTTGGCACTGGTGGAGGAGGGCGAGGCCACCATCGGCATCCTGCGCCAGTTCGGTGTGCAAATGGCAGCCGAGCTTCGGGCTGGCAGCGGCAAAGGCGGTGGTGAGGATCTACGGGCGGTGTTTTTCCGAGATGTCGCAGAGGCGATGAACCAGGCCGCAGGAGAGGGCGCTCAGGTCATCTTAGCCGGTCCAGGGTTCGCCAAGGAAGATCTGAAGAAGCTGATCGACACCAGCTATCCGGAGCTGGCCAAGCGGATCACCATGGATGATGCCTCTTCCATAGGTCGCTCTGGATTCCAGGAGGTTCTGCGCCGGGGTGCCGTCAAAAGCGTTCTGGAGTCCAGCCGCATCGCTCGGGAGGCGAGGCTCATCGAGGAACTGTTCCGCGAGATCGCAACCGACGGGCGGGCTGCTTATGGCTTAAAAGAGGTAGAGACTGCTGTGAACTACGGAGCGGTCGAGCAGCTCCTGGTCCTGGATGAGCTGGCGCGGAGCCGAAGGGTGGACGAGATCATGCGCGCGACTGCCGGCGGCCGCGGAAAGGTGGTGATCTTCAGCTCCGAGTTCGAACCCGGAGAGCGACTTCGCTCTTTAGGGGGCCTGGCTGCAATCCTCAGGTTCAAGATAGCACGAAATCCATAAATTCTTATGGTTCTGGGCTGCAACGGCGATCAGAAATGACCAAATGCGATAAGTGTCAGCGCAAGGCAATCATCCATCAGAGGTACTCAGGCATGCATCTCTGCCAGGCTCACTTTGACCAGGACGTGCACCGCAAGATCCGGGAGAGCCTGAGGCGAACCGGGCGGTTTCGTCGCGGCGCGCGTGTGGCCGTTGGCCTTAGCGGTGGAAAGGGCAGTGCGACACTATTTTATGTCCTGAAGAACCTGTTTTCCCGTCGAAGAGATATCGATCTTTTGGCCGTCATCATCGATGAGGGGAGGGAAGGCCGCGCTGCTTTGGGCTGCGCCCGAACGCTCGCGGAGAGGTTGGAGGTTCCTTACTTCGTTAAAAGCCTCCCCGATGCCGTGCGCGCAAATTCGCCTGATCCGGCCTTGAAAAGGGATGTCTTCTCGCCATGCGGCGTCAGCTTCGCCCTGAAAAAGCGCCTTCTGAAGAAAGTAGCGCGGGAGGTGGGTGCGAACGTTCTTGCCACGGGCCACAGTCTTGATGATGAGGCGCTTGGCATATTCATAAACTACCTGCGGGGAGACATGGAAGAACTCTTACCACTGGGAGATCAAATTGCCTGGGTGAAGCCCTTGCAGCGCATCCCTGAGAGGGAGATCAGGCTTTATGCCATAACCCATGACCTTTGGGGCCTCGGCCTTTGCATTCTTGATTCCCGCCCAAAGGCAGAAGCCCTGCAGGGGGAGGCCAAGAGGCATCTTGACGGCTTTGATTCCCGGCATCCGGGAACGAAGTACTCCCTGCTGCATAGCATGGAGCGAGTCCTGACGTTGAAAGAGGCTGGCTGCAAAAGGCCGCTGCCTGAGGGGCAAAGCCTTTAAGTGCAGATGCAAAATAAAAGAGGACGGCGCCTCGGTAGCTCAGCTGGTCCAGAGCGATTGACTTGTAATCAATAGGTCGCGTGTTCGAATCACGCCCGGGGCTTCTT
>CAZPUO010000161.1:0-6570 GCA_964589745.1 uncultured Methanotrichaceae archaeon | reverse complement strand
ACATCAACTTCACCAAGGAAGCTGAGTTCGAGTACATGCCCATATCTTACCAGACGGGAACCTATGACCAGAAGTGGGTAGAGAAGCTCTGCGTCCAGAACTATGCAATTGGTGCTGTACTGACCGAGATGTATACCCACGCTGAGCATCTGCAGAAGACCACAGAGGTCAGGACAAGAGCGTACAATGCCTCTCCCATCACGGTTACGGTAATAGGCGGCTCGCTGCCAGGGATCTTCATTGCGCCAACATGCTGCACAGGTGTGCTCGAGGCCAACCTCAACAGCAACGTAATCGGCGTCGCCCACATCGGATGGATCTCCAGGGACCCACTGGCTGACGACCAGCTCAAGGGACGCCATGCTGAGTACGGCAGATCCGTCGAGGACCTCACTGGTGTCTTCTCCATTGAGAAGTTTATCCAGCTCTGGGGCAACTCCACGTGCGGCGCAATTTCAGTGGATTGGCTGCCTTGCGTGTAAATCGAGTTAAACCTATCCTTTTTTTTGGATCTTAATCAAAGCGGAGTATGCATCCCGATCGATCGGGGTGTAGGCGACGAGCGAGCGGTCCTGCCCGCCGCGGATGCAATTGCGGCATATAGCGAAGGCTTGATAATAATTTCTATTGAGGTATTAGAGGAAATTGAAAGAACGACAACTGATGGAGATATCAATCCCGCTGCCGAGCGAGCGCTGTAGACATCCCATTTATGAGAATCTGAATGCGGAAGCTCCAGCCACCAAAGACGATATTATGCGGCTAGAGGCGATGCTGGACCCGATTATACGACAGATGGGACTCCAGCAGGCCCTTGAGGAGATGAAAATGAGCAAAACAAAAAGGATAGCTTATAGGATCTTGTTTGTGGCCTTCGTCCTGAGCATTGCAGTCACCATTCACGCCCTCTTCAACTTCTACGTGACCTATACTGCACAAGGGCAGGCAGTCGGGGCGGTCATTCCTCTCTTCCTGTTTGTAGCTTTGATGTTCTTTTACAACTTCGATCTGATAGAGGAGTCAAATCGAGATTGATCAAACCCTTACGGCTCAGGAATGAGATTATTGTTTTTCCTTTCTCTTCAATCAATCCTTGATATGCGACCTTTGAGATCAAATCAATGGCTACGAGACTCCTCCTTTCTTTATGAATGTGCCAGTTATCATATACAGTTAGATTTATAACTAATGAATGATGCAAATTCTATTTTGCAATTCACATAAGCCCCTTTGAGGTGTTCAAGAAAAAATGCTGAAGAGAAAGATGTTAAAGAACTTTGCCTGGCCTCTCAAGACCGCCACCCGCGGAACTGAGGTCACCAGGCTTTACCCTGAAGTGATGATGGAGTTGCCCGCTGCGGAGCGCGGGCTCCACGAGCTGGACGCAACGAAGTGCATCGGCTGCGCTTCCTGCGCTAGGGTCTGCCCCAACTCCTGCATTGAGATGGTCCCCTACAGATACGGGAATCCCTTGAAGAACAAGAAGATGCTCTTTCCCCAGATAGATTATGGCCGATGCATGTTCTGCGGCCTGTGCGTGGACGAGTGCCCGACCGAGTGTCTGAAGATGGGCAAGAAGGTTACCATGGCCGGCTGGCAGAGAGAAGACATCGTGAAAGGCCCTGGCGAGCTGGCTGTCAAGAAGTTCTCTGAGAAGGAGGCTGCCGACCTGGAGGCCGAGGCCAAGAGGATTGCCGCCGAAAAAGCGGCAGCTAAGAAGGCGGCGGCCAAAGAAGTCGGAGCCAAAAAGACCGCCGCAAAAGAGAAGACTGCAGAGGATGCAGCTGAAAGGCCCGAGAAGCCTGCGGAAAAGGCAACTTGAGGCCCTCTATTTTTCGTTGGCCTTTTACACCCTCGCTATCTCAATCGAATCTGTGCTCGTCCTTCTTTTCATATTTCCAACAACTGGATTCTTCGGCTGCATGAGGATGGAAATTCACTTCGCCCGTATTACGTCGCCGACCTGTAGTGGGTAGCGGACAACTAGTTCGGCCGAACTGCGAAGGATAAAGAGATTAAGGCTATTCCACCGATGTTTCAATCTTCCCAGGCAAATATATTCCAGATCCCAGCCACCAGGTATCATCCACCTTCATAACATAGCTGACCTTGGGCTCAGTCTGATTTGTCACCGGATTCCGATAGAGGTAACGATAGAACCCGCTGCCGTTCATGGCGATGGCCTGCATATCCCGATTGATATACTTGCCTTCTGCATCTTGCACACCCAGGCGGTTTGTTCCCACGGCCGAGGGCAGATAGGGCAAGCACAGGGTAGTACCATTGAAGTCATGGGCGAAGATGTAAGTCTCTCCCCGTACCCAGGGCCCTCTGAGGTCCATGAAGTCCTTAATGGCTTGAGGCTTGCCTACCTCGTGGGCATGAGCCACAGCCGATTCCACGAAAGTCATGAGTTCAGTCTCATTGGAGGGCGACTGGAGCGAGGCGTTGGTGAAGGTTTGTGCATCGTTCTGTTTTAAGCTGACTTCTTCACAGATGGCAAAAGTAACCGTGCTGGCCAGGAAGAGCAGGATTAAAAGACATTTTACTTCATTCATGGAGTTTCTTGGTCTCTCTTCCTGTATAATATTATTACCACCGAAAAGGAGGCTTAACGATGCGATGCAGGGCATAATCCGGATCCATGCATTTTGCCATCATTGACCGCTCACCATCATTGACAGCTCAATCGGACGAGCTTTTGGCATCGGAAATAAAATGGGAGGTTAAATCAGGTGTGATCATCACTTTATCTCATCAAATTCATACTCTTCCCATCGCCTCGTCCCCGTCAGCACCTCGAACTCCGGAGGTGTTAACATGGGAATCCCGTACTTGGCTGCATCATCCAGCGCCACCCTGGGACAGGCCGTGGACACTGCCGCCTCGACACCCAGATTGAGCAGCCGGTCGGGCTCAATGTTGTCCAGATATACCAAAATCATCTCTTTTCCTTTGGCCTCGCCTAGCATCATGATCTGCCTGGCCAGATCCATGCGCTTTTGGCCTGGCTTCTTGGAGACCAGCACCGCGAAACGCTTTGCATCCATCGCTTTGGAGATGGCTCCAAAGCGCCGCCGGAGCATGGGATCGGTGTCGATGTCTGATACCTCGCCTGTGACCGGATCAGCAGCTATCACGCGCTTGCCCGTACCCAGGGCTATTCCCAGAGGATGAAACCTACCCGTGCCGATGAAAAGATACTCATCCACGTCCAGGGCTTTGGTTGTGCTGTAGCAGCAGCCCAAAACTTGGCCAGGATATTTCACCCTTGTCCCGGCTGGCCCCAGCACGCCTTCAATTCCGTGCTCCTTCAAGACTTCCAGCGCCTGGTCGATTTTATGCACGTGCTGGATGGTAGTAGTAATCCCGACTCTTTTAGATCTGAGAAACGGAGCAGCCTTCTCCACTGCCACTTTTAGATCCTCCCTCATCCTGACTTCCAGAAAGGCGACCTTTTCCGGAACCCCTTCCAGCTCCGCGTGGCCCAAATGAAGAAGCAAATCCACCTCTTCGCAAAGCTTCAGATCCACATCGCAGGCCCCGTAGCAGGGATCCCCGGAGATGATAGTCTCGGCTCCAGTCTGATCCTCTATCTGCTTGGCGATGGCGGGCATAGCTCTCTTCAGCCCCTCAGGAGCCTGCAGGCCAACGCGCCTGGCGGCGCTCTTGCGGATCAGATCAATGGCCCCCTCCAGGTCGAGATCGTAGCCGGATTCGTTTGCTAGACTAGAACCATCGGTCGAGAGTGCTCTGTCCACTCCTGTAAACCTCCTCCAGCCTGCTAGCAGTCTTCTCCACTCTTTCCTGGTCGAAGTCCCGCTCGCCAACCAGGAATGCTTCGATCTCGTCAACGCGAGGTTTGCTTACCTTGATGGAATACTCATCCGTCACATCAGGGTTCAGGAAGAAGTCTCTGATCTTTGCAAAGTTCTCTATCTTCTCATCTTGCTCTGCCAGGATGGCCTCCAGATCTCCTTTCTCTCGAATCAGCTTCAAGGCAGTCTTGGGCCCGATCCTGGTAAGGCCGGCATTGTAATCAGTGCCGCACATGATGCCGATCTCCACCAGCTGCTTTCTGGTGATGCCCAGGGCGGCGAGCCCCTCTTTCAGGTCGATGACCTCAGGCTCGACATCAATATAGATATTCTTTTTCGGTAGCTTTCGTCTGCCGGTTATGGCCAGGTTCCTAACCACCCGCGGGGCTCCGAAGAGGAGCGAGTCATAGTCCTGGCTGCCTGCCATGTCCACGTCTCCCTTTGCCGCCATGTGAGCTGCCTGCGCTTCACCTTCGGACGGTGCCTGAACTACGGGAAGCCCCATGGCCTGAATAAGGCGCTTGGCATCCTTCAGGATCTCGGAGTTGAGGCGCGAGGCGGCCTGGGCATATTTAAAACCATCCTGACCCGCCGCCCGCGCTTCCTCCCAGGCATTGGCAGCCTTCTCCCTGACCTCCGTCCGCGCCGCAATCGTTTCGGCCTTAAAGGATGGAGGCTCGCCGTCGAAGACGAAGGCCATCTTCACTCCCGCCTCAATCAGGTTCGTGGTGCGATACAAAAGGCCCGAGAGATGAGATGTAACCCTGCCTGAACTATCCATGAGCGGTGTGCCGTCCTTTTGCCGGATAATGCTGAGAAATTGGTACAGAGTGTTGAAGGCATCTACCGCTATCCATTGGCCGGAAATGTCTTTGATTTCGATCTTCTTTCTCTGCAGCAGGTCACCCAAATCAACGCCCATACTTCACTAACTATTCCTTCTCTCTGATAAATCCTCCACTATCCTCTGCCTAGAGAGTAGCATGGTCGAAAAACGCGTCAAATGAAGCATGGCAGTTTCGTTCCAGTGCCTTCCGTCATTTTCCTGGGCTCCGGTTTCGTGATAATATCTTTAAATACGAGTTTTGTGGAGATATATTTCTGGAGTGTTTTCATGATCGAGATAACTGATGCGGCGGCAAATATCATAAAGCGCAGCCAGGTGGAGGGTAAGGTGATCAGAATGTTCCTGGCGGCAATAGATGCCACGGGAGCGAACTATGGCCTTGCTCTGGGTGATCAGGAGAAGGATGATGTGGTCTTCGAGAGCCGTGGTGTGAAAATCTACATGAGTCCGAAGGATGCCGAGCTTCTTAGAGAAACGATAATAGATTACGTTAACGATGACCGGGGAACAGGCTTCGTGATCCGAGGCCCGGAGGATGAGATGGCCGGATGTGCTTCCTGCGCGAGTGTGGACACCTGCGATCACGACCACAGCAGCTGCGACCGTGAGCATGATGAAGATTGTGGCTGCAGTTAGCACTTTATTTCTATTTTGTCCAGGATTATTTGATTCTTCAATATTGCTGACGAGCCGAATCTTGTCCAGGGTTGTCCGGTTGGGCACGGCCGAGGCGTCTCCTGAGCCTGACCCAATGCCCTTGGCTTTGATGGCACGGTGAATGACCATGCTGGACAAGGGTCTTGGGGGACACCCTGGGCTGGACAAATAGACTCAGGTATTGGTCAGCTAAAGGGCCGACGGGGCTAGTTCATCCAGTCTCCACACATTAGCTCTGCTTGTTCTAGGACGGTTTGGGTAGCCTTTTCTTGTTTATCCGGCGGATAGCCGTGCTTGCGGAGGAGACGGCGAACGATGACTCGCAATTTTGCTCTGGCAGATTCTTTCACAGTCCAGTCAATAGTCACATCCTTCCGGACTGCCTCAACCAGCTCTCGGGCAATCTGCCGCAAAGTTTCATCGCCCAAAACTTTTACTGCGCTGTCATTAACTTCTAGGGCATCGTAAAAGGCTAGTTCATCCTCAGAGAGGCCGAGAGACCAATCGAAACCGTGGAATCGCCCGCGGCGGATCTCATCCTTCTCCTAAGCAACTCGATAAACTGGTCCTTTGGGCTCATGATATCATCTATTTTAACGGCTCATGCATTGGATTTTTATCTATTTTTGCGGCATTAATCTTTGATTTTAAAAACGCTCTTAGCTCCATTTCTTTTTCCAATAGTAACACGATTTCCTCTAATTTGCAGAGAACTACTATTTTTGAATGAAGCGCATCCCTACATACGGTTATGGCCGGCTCGGTATAATCCGATGCCGAAATAATTATGCCTCCTGTTTGTCCTCGATTGAATAATCTAACAAGGTGCGGGGAGACTTCGTTGACCCCTAAGGGTTCCTGCCACCACTTCATTTCAACAAGATATAAATTTCCTTCGATTTCAACAACTCCATCAATTTGCTCAACAATGCCTTCTCCATGAGGTCCTTTTAATGTGAATGCTTCTCGAATTAGGATTCCTCCAGCTTCGAAAAGACGATTAAGAACGCCTTCGAGGGCCTTGCCACGTTTTTGGTAGTTACTTTCGCTGAATAAAGCGGAAAGATCCTTTCTTATTGCTGCTAGTTTTGCTCTTTGTCGTTGCGCTTCCTCCATCTTTGCTTGCTGCTCAATTAGACGTTTTTTCTGCTCTGTTTCACGTTCCTGATTCATCCGTGTAAATGAATCTTTGACATTATAGTCCTGTACCAAACTATTTATACTCATAATTGCCATATTATTTAACAT
>CAZPUO010000160.1:2780-6571 GCA_964589745.1 uncultured Methanotrichaceae archaeon | reverse complement strand
TCCAGAATGGTCTGAATCGGTTCAGAAGCGATCTGGACGCCCAGATCAAAGAGAATCGCGAGGCCATTTCCAGGTTGAACTCCGGAGCAAGAGAGCTTCACAATGAGATCCAAAGATATCAGGAGCAGAATCTGAAGAGCTATATTCGAGATTTCTACTACGGGTAGATCCCTTAGTAGAATTTTTATTATTATTCATACTCCATGAAGGTGCTAAGAAATGCAGTATGTTGCCACACATCCCAGGAGGGTTAGGGGAGAAGCGGTCCACATGACGGCTTCGGAGAAGAGGGCCAGTGAACCAGCCTGCGATTCTACAAGAGGATCAAGAGAGCCCAGCATTCAGGTGAGGATCAAATCCCCTGCAAATATGGACTGCAGCTACGAGCTGATATCCGAAGACTCCAGGCATAAGGCCATCGAGGAGGCTTTTCTCACACCGGAGGCAAAGCATTTCATAAGCACTGCCGAGGTAATGGAGATGGAGAGCCGGCTGACTCTATGGCTGCAGGCAGGCTATCCGGTCCACCTCATTGGGCCCACGGGCTGCGGAAAGACAAGCCTTGCCGTCCACGTGGCCAAGGTTCTAGATCGGCCGGTGGTGTGGATAAACGGCGATGAATCGATCACCACGTCCGATTTGATAGGCGGCTATTCTCAGATGGAGAGCGAAAGCGTTCGAGACAACTACATTCACAATGTATTCAAGACCAAAGACACCATGAAGATCGAGTGGGTGGACAATCCCCTCTCCCTGGCATGCAAATACGGCTATACGCTGATCTACAACGAATTTTCGCGAACCAAGCCTGCCTCAAATAATATCCTTCTATCCGTCTTTGAGGAAGGAATCCTGGAGCTGCCTACAAAGTTTGGAGAGGATAGGTACATCAAGGTCCATCCCGATTTTAAGGCCATTCTCACCAGCAACTCCATCGAGTACGCAGGAATCCACAGGCCGCAGGATGCATTACTCGACCGAATGGTAGGGATCTACGCTGACTACTACGGCTATGAGACGGAGGTTCAGATAGTTGTTGGGCATACCGGGATCTCCCGGAAGAAGGCTGAGAGGATAGTGAGCGTTGTCCGGTCCATAAGGGAGAAGCTGCCGGACGCCCAGAAGCCCGGTACCAGGGCCTGCATCATGATTGCCAAAGGACTGGAAACTTTGAAAGATCAGAATGGCATCAACTTAGAGCAGCTTTGTATTGATGTTATAGCCAACAAGACCAGCTCGCCCAAGGATATGGAGCAGAAGAAGAAGCTGGTCTTAGATTCAATGGCTAAGTTGGCCTAGGACCGCTATGGACCCCATCAAAGCTGTGGTCGAAGAGGCAGAGGTCCATAAGATCAGCGAGATCTTTCGGCGGAAGCCCCATGGATTGGGGTTTAACGAGACTGATGCCCTGATCGTCAAAGCCAGAACCGCAGATGGAAGGCAAGTCGGAGCCACATTTTACTTCAGCCTCAAACCAGACGGGACTTTTGAGGAGGAAGCCCTTGGCAGGGATGCGGTCAAGGCCAGGAGGCATAGGCTGGCCTCCTTCCTCCGTTACTACAGGCTGACGGAGAATGTTAATGCGTATAAATTGAAAGACAGAATAAGGGATCTCAAGGGGTGGAATGTTGAGGTGGTTCCTATCCACGGCGAGTTGGCGATCTATATTCCCCAGGTGATTTCCGATGACCAGTAAGTCCAAGATTCAATTAATTTATGAGAAGGCAGGCCTCGCTGCCGAAACTTTGTTGAAGAAGAACCTTGACAGCATCATCGGCCTGAATAAGGACCCGGAGGGCTGGCTAGCGGAAGTGGAAGTGCTGGAGCGCAAGTCTGTGCCCGACACGCAGGATATCTTAGGGAGATATGAGATGAAGTTCGATGAGGTAGGAGAGCTATTGGGGTACAAAAGAATCATGCTACGGCGCAGATCGGACATGGAGATGATACAGGAAGAGGTGTAGCTCCTTGGTGAGGAGGATTCTGAGGGCAGAAAGAAGGGCTCCCGAGGCTCTGGGAAAGTATGTCTATTGTGTCATTCGATATCCTAACGAGAAAAAGAGCTTCGGGGATCTCGGTTTTGATGACGGAGAGGTCTACACACTGGATTACAGGGATCTGGCTCCAGTGGTCAGTGATGTAGCCTTCAGGGATTACGCTGTCAATGAGGGAGAAGTGGAGATTCACAGGAGGGTTGTCGAGCAAATTATGAAGGAGCACAGCGTAATCCCTGTGGCCTATGGCATGGCCTTCAAGAGCAGAAAGCTCCTGCAGATCGCTATGGGCGCTGGCTACAAGGCCATGCAGAAAGCATTGGAGGTGGTGGAAGGCAGGGTCGAACTGGGCATCAAGGTTTTCCTTCCCCGGGAGCTTGAAAATTGGGATTCTGCCCAGAGGCAGGATTGCAGCTCGGATTTTCTCCAGAACCTCCTGGCCATATCCTCAGATTGGAAGAACCTCAAGCTCTTCAGCGACCGCTTGATTCTCAACTCCGCCTTTCTGGTGGATAAATCTGCCCTGGAGGAGTTCTCCGAGCAAGTGGGCAGACTGACGACAAAATATGAAGAGTTGAAGGTGCAATATTCAGGTCCCTGGCCGGCTTACAACTTCGTGGATATTCACATTCTGGGCGGCCAACGCAGGGGAGGTTTTCGGTAGATGTTCTTCATTGACGATCTCCTGCTCAGGGCGCTAGGCGTTTCCCTGCCGGGCCTCGATCTGATCTGGACGCTCGAGCAGATTCAGAGGTTTGCCTACAAAGGCTACTACAACCCGGAGAAGATCAAGAACAAGATAAAAGAGACGCGACTGCTCTACGAGTTCGGCGAATTGGCGCGAGAGGAGTACGAGCGCAAGAACTCGGAGCTCATGCATAAGCTCGAGCTGGCAAAGAAGTTCGAGGAAATGGACCTGGGAACAAGGATGGATATTCTGGGGTAGATATGGCAAAAGAGGAGAATGGTTCCGAGAACAGTCTTTGCATGACTGGAAAGGCGTTCTTGCAGATCCTGAGAGAGCTGGATGAGAAAAAGGAGAATAGGAGGGTAATTTCAGGATCTATCGAGGGTCCGTTCTTCTCCAGGGCAACTTTCAGCTGCATTGTGAGGGTGGGGTTCGACGATGAGATTCATTAAACTGCCTGTAGATGAGAGGCGCAAATGGCTCTGTTAGCCCAAAAGGTTCTGGAGAACAAGAGGCGTCAGCATACCCTGGTGACTGCCCACAAAAGAAGGATCAGGGACGAGGTCCGACCCCAGCTCAGGAGTGTCAAAAGATCCTGGTACGATGCATCCCGGGAAAGCAATCGAAAGATCAGGGAAAGATGGTATTCTCAGAGGACGAGGGTCAGAGCAGCGCAAAGGGATGTGAAGCTCAGGCATAAAGCCAAGATACTAGCCCACCGGAAGAGGCTCCGGACGGAGATGGCCAGCCGGAGATAAATGGAGGATTTGCAGAGATGACAATGCTAGCACCGAACAGAAGCCAGAACCTTGCCGACGTCGTGGAGAGGATCTTGGACAAAGGTCTGGTGATCAATGCGGACATAGCCGTATCCGTAGCCGGCACAGAGCTTTTAGGCATAAAAATCCGGGCCACCCTCGCCTCCTTCGAGACTGCGGCCAAGTATGGCCTGGAGCTTCCCTCTGGAACGAACCTGAAGGCACCGGGCTGGAAGGATCTAGATAAACCAAAGGCCTATTGCCCGGAGTGTGGAAACCGGAGGGATGAGGAGCTTCTGCTTCGAGACGGCTGCCCTATCTGCGGCTGGTCCAGTCCTCTGCAGAGCCTGC
>CAZPUO010000160.1:0-2680 GCA_964589745.1 uncultured Methanotrichaceae archaeon | reverse complement strand
CTGCGGCTGGTCCAGTCCTCTGCAGAGCCTGCCTCTGATCAGGCCAGAGGCCGAAAAGTACGATTGAATTCTGGGGAAGAGAATCATGGTCGAGGATTCGAAAGATTCGGACAAGGGCAAGAGAGAACAGGATGAGGAAAGGATTGAGCGATTGGAGAAGAGAATCGCTGAGCTGGAAAAGGCTGCAAGGAAAGAAGAGAAAGAGATCCGGGTGGAAGGGCTGGTGGAGAATGTCGTCGGCCAGTTCATTCCTGGCCTGGGAGGAATCATCAAGGCCCTGGAGGAGTCCTCGCCCGAGTTCAGGCAGAGAATCGCCGATACGGATGCAGAGATCAAGCACAGAATCGACGTGGGCTGGTCCAGCAAGCCTGTCGTAGATTACCACGTCTCTACCAGGCCCATTAGTCGCAGGCCTGGCAAGACGGCTCCCAGAGCAGAGAGCGTGCGCATGCCGGCTTCAGGCCCCGAGAGGGCCCCTATCGTGGATGTGTTGGAGGGAAAGGACGGGATCACTGTCATCGCCGAACTTCCAGGGGTCTCAGAGGAAGAGCTGAAGATTGATCTGCAGGAGGATAGTCTGGAGATCCAGGCAGGCCGGTTCAGTAAAAAGATCGCTCTGCCCTACAAAGCCCACAGCATTCAGGAAAGGAGCTACAAAAACGGCATACTTCAACTCAAGCTGAACTAGGAGAACCATGGCGATCCATCTAGACGAAGAAAACCTGAAAGACGGTCTGCTGGGTCTGGTGGTGGCACTGGTGGAGGTCATTCAGGAGCTCCTGGAGCGCCAGGCCTTGAAGAGAATTGAGGGCGGAAGCCTCAGCGACGCAGAGACTGAACGGCTGGGAGAGTCCCTCTGCGAGCTCTCTCTGGCGCTGGAGAAGATAAAGGCAGATAATAATATTGAAGATGCCGTGAGATCGGTCCGGGACGGCCTGGATCAGGTGGCAGACGATCTATTGGACAAGTTCCTTAACCCGGAGATATGGCCAAAGGAGCCTTGATAAATGGTTGAAGAGGCCAGATATATATACTCAATCGCCAGGACCGGGAAAAGAGAGCATCTGGGCGAAATCGGAATTGAGAAGAAGGCGGTCTACACCTTACCCCATAAGGATATCGCTGCTGTGGTCCACTCTTGTGAGCCAAAGCCCTATGACACCAAAAATAGGACCCAGGCAGAGGAGTGGGTATTTGAGCACAGCTACGTCATAGACCAGGCCACGAAGAGGTTCGGATCGATCCTGCCCTTCTCCTTTGACGTAATCCTGCGAGGAGACGACTCCCAGATTGAAGCATGGCTCTGCAGGAACTACGAGCACCTTCATGAGGAGCTTAAAGGTGTGGAGGGCAAGGCTGAGTACACCATCCAAATCTACTACAACTACGCCAATCTACAATCAAAGGTTCTGGACGGCAATCCAGAATTGAAGGATCTGCAGAACCAGATCGAGAAAGAGAGCAAGGGAAAGGCCTACTTGCTTTCAAAAAAACTGGATCAGAGGCTGAAAGGCCTGGTCTCCGCAGAAGAGGCGCGGCTGGCGAATAAGTATCTTCCCCGAATACATCGCCAGGTGGATAAGCTGATTATCGATGGCAAGAGATCCTGGATTCCGGAAGACTGCAGGGACATGAAGCTTCTGGCCTCTTATTCTTGTCTCGTTCGTGAAGACAAGGTGGAAAGGTTGGGAGTGATTCTGGATGAGATCAACTCCCAGGAAGGCTTTCGGGTCAGGTTCACAGGACCCTGGGCTCCCTTCAGCTTTGTCAAGCTCGGAGATCTGGCTTGAAGCTAGCTGCCTTATTGGCTGATGAAAAGGGCCAAAAGAGGATGGCATGAAACCGGAAAGGGAGAGCAGTCTGGTCGAGGTTCTGGACAGGCTTCTGGACAAGGGAGCGATTCTGAACGCCGACATCATCATATCCGTAGCAGGCGTTCCCCTCATAGGCTTAAGCCTCAGAGCTATGCTGGCCAGCATGGAGACCATGCTGGAGTACGGAGTGATGGAAGCCTGGGACAAGAGCAGCAGGGAGTGGTACGCCCGTCAGGAAACCAAGCTCCCGCTGGATGACAGAGAGGAGATCCTCTTCAAGGCCTTCGGTTATCTGTGGCGGGATGAGGGAATCATCGGCGCTTGGGTGCCCGGCGTCTGGAACATCACCAGCCGGAGGGTTCTCCTCTGGCAAAGATCCCCCGCCAAGGTCGCTTTTGAGATTCCGCTGCAAAATCTCTATCTGCAGGAGATAAATGCATCCTTGCAAGAGAAACAGGAGCTGGAGCTGATCTTCCCGGATGGCTCGGCCAAAATCCGCCTCTCTGAAAGCGAAGAGTTCAAGGAGGCGCTGGCGAGGGCAACGAGGGTCATGGTGGCTGTCGAGGTCTGACTCCATCAAAGTAAAACTCAGTGAGGCACTCTAGAGGCCATCCAAGATTCAGAAGACAATGGAATTTTGCAGCACAAATATGGGAGCCGCCGATCCGGAACTTTTGACCTCAAAGAATACGGCTGGTTTCAGTTAGCGCTTCCCGATAATCGGATCTGTATTGCGGATATATTCGATTTGCGAGAGAAGGATTTATCGGGCAGGGAATGCAGTTTAAATAAGCTTTAGCCGAACAGGCATCTGTGACCACTCCCTCGATTAAAATCGAGGGCATCTACGGACTTTCACCGATGGG
>CAZPUO010000159.1:0-6577 GCA_964589745.1 uncultured Methanotrichaceae archaeon | reverse complement strand
TATATGAATTGCTGTGTTTCAGGATTCCTGTCAGTTAAATTGAGACACGACCAAAAATAGAAGGGGTGATGATATATCCCTCAATAAACTCTTGGAAACTGAGCTTGTGTCGGTACTTGAGGGCATGTACAATCGAAGATTGCCGCTACATTTGATCCGAATCCCTTGGAGCCTTTCTGATAGCCTGGAGTCATATAGAAGTATCCTCCAGAGCAGCATGGCAGCCACGAATCTTCATAATCTGTTTCTTCATCCAATGGTACCGATAGGGTCATGTTGTTTCTTATGTGATAGGTTCCAACATAATCCACATCCATATCGATAAGAGGCTTATGCCACGCCTTCATCGCCGGCCCCAGGATTGGCTCCTCTTCGGATTCTTCCTCAGACTCTTCATCTTTTGGAATCCCTTCGAGCTGAAGTGCTCCGAAATGGGCTTTACCATCGACTAAATTTTCATCCACGTTTATCGTGGTGTCGGTGAGATCGGATAGGGCATCGAGGGCTATCTCCAGCCCGTGAGCCTGCTCGACCCTGTGATTCAGAGAATTGAAGTAGTCGCGATCCTTTACCCCGATCTCTTCGTACAGAAGAGACTTGTAGGTTATCGGATGGGCTGCATAGTATCTGGTGCCTACAGACATGGTCATGGGGCTGTGGGTCATTTTGCTGTCTTCTTTCAAGGCTACAACGCTTGTCGTTGTTATTTCGTAATCGTCCACAATCTCTATTTCTTTTGTTCCATTGTGGATTTCAATTTCTGCAGGTTCATACCGATCAAAGATATGGCTCAGATTCACGTATGTGCTCTCTCCTGAAAATGTGGATTCGGTATCGATAATGCCGCTTCCATGAGCCTTGTTCTTTGCCTCTGCACCATTGAACAGCTCTCCTTCAGTACCATCTAGGTCGGGCATCAAAGCATATTTGTAAGTCGAAAAAAAGCCAGCTCCGCTGACACGCTGGTCCATGGTAAAAGTCAGATTTTTTTCTATTCTATCTAATAGGTCTTCCGCGGCAACCGTGCCCATGACGGCAAAGAGAGCTAGCAGGACCAAAACGAGATATCTCAAATCGTTTCCCTCCATACATCAAGCCTAATGCAATGTGTGCGTTTATAAAGTTTACTTGATTAAAGGCAAATAAGGTTAATTAAACTCTTAATTGTGATAACTCATGTTACTCGCCTGAACTTGTGAACACGACATTTATACTTTTTAACCACCTCTACTCGATTCTGCAAAGGAGTTTTAGATACACTATTTTTGCCTCTTAACACGATGATCTTCTATTATTTTAATATTTGCCCTTAAAATTTCTATAAGTAGCACTATAGCATAATCATCAAAGATATGTGTTAATTTATGTCAAAAAGCCCTATCTAGACCATTGCGATTAATCCGTTCATAATAAAAATTTGGGAAACTTGAATTTTCCAGATAGCTCAAGCCCTGTGTGGACATGGATTCTAAGAACTAAATCTCTCCTACCGCGATGAAGACCGGTGGTATCTTATCGATCGGTTCTTTAGTCTAAAATACTTCTTTTCTTTTCTGATAGCGGTTAGCATATTTAGTAAAATAATTATTACTAAATCTGCGCATCAGAAATCCTTTTATAACTAAACGATATTTAGTAATTCGGTGAACTTATGCACATTCCGGATGGCTATTTAGGACCGCAAACTTTCATAGCATTTTGGATCATTATGATCCCTATCTGGTATTATGCCGGAAAGAAGTTGAGTGTCGAACTAAAGTCCAAACAGGTTCCGCTACTGGCTCTGGCGGCAGCTTTCTCCTTTGTAATAATGATGTTCAACGTGCCAATTCCAGGAGGAAGCACCGGCCACGCGGTGGGCGGAGCAATAATTGGTATCGTTCTGGGACCCTGGGCAGCAGTTATAGCCATATCAGTAGCCCTGGTCTTGCAGGCTCTGATGTTCGGAGACGGAGGCATTACTGCTATCGCAGCCAATTGCTTCAATATGGGTGTCGTGATGCCATTCGTTGCTTATTACTGCTACAAATTCATCAGCGGAAAGTCTGAGATAACTTCATCGATAAGAGTTGTTGCTGCGGCCGTTGCAGGCTGGCTTTCTCTGACTATAGCATCCTTTTGTACGGGCTTTGAGTTCGGAATACAGCCCATCTTGAATCACACCCCGGAAGGTGTCCCGCTCTATATGCCCTATCCTCTGAGTGTGACTGTTCCGGCCATGGTACTGGAGCATGCCCTGGGATTCAGTATCCTTGAGGCTCTGATCACGGCACTGATCTTTGCATACATCCAGAGGACTGATACGACTATCCTGTATGGCGAGGAATCCCGGTCGCAGAAAGGAAAACCCAGTGCGGCAGCGAGCGCCTGAGGTGAGATCATGGATAAGATGTTAAGAAATTTCGCTATCGGCCTGATATTGCTGATGATCTTGGCTCCTTTAGGGCTTCTAGCAGTAGGTGAGACCTTCGGCGAGTGGGGCTCAGAGGAGCTCAAGGAGAAGCTGGGATATGTGCCACAAGGCCTGGAACATCTCTCTTCCCTGTGGAGTGCCCCTCTGCCGGATTATGGCTTCCCTGGAGGGGAGGCCAGCGAATCTATGGCTGCGATAGCATACATTGTATCGGCCGTGATTGGCGTAATAATCTGTGGAGGCTTGCTGTACTTTATTGGCCAGAAATTCGCCAAAGGCTGAAAGCCTCTTCTTTCCTTTTTCCGATAAGATAGCAGGATTGAAAATAAATGTGATAGATTATACTTCAAGCCTCTCAGGATGAAATGATCCCCGATTGGATGAAAGAAGTTGATTTAGGGCCTTGTCAGTGCTCAGCCGTATACCACGGCAAGAAGAGCTTCGTAGGAAAAACCATCGAAGGCATCTTCAACTTCTTGCAGGAAGCGTTTGTCACAGAAACTTTTGCCAAACGCAACGGTTTGATGCAGAGCCTAGATCCTCGAGTAAAGCTGATTTCCATCCTGGCCTTGATATTCGCTTCGAGTCTCGTGGCCAATTTGAGGGTGCTAATTTTCGTTTATGCGCTGACCTTGTTAATTGCGTACCTTAGCAAGATCGAACTAGGATTCTTCATTAAGCGTGTCTGGCTCTTCATCCCGATCTTTGCAGGCATAATCGCGATTCCCATGATCTTTAACATCTTCCTGCCCGGTGATCCACTCTTCCAGATAGCTCACCTCGGGCCAGGAGTCTACCTGGGGCCATTTCGGATGCCCGAGAACATTTACATCACCAGACAAGGCACCGGCGCGGCTATGATATTCGTGACACGCGTTGCGACCTGTGTTTCAGCGGTAGTTCTGCTCTTCATCACCACACCCCAACAGGTGCTCTTCAAATCCCTGCGTTCCGTGGGCGTTCCCAAGCTCTATGTTCTAACACTAGGAATGGCCTACAGGTACATCTTCTTGCTGATGGATCTGGTGCGTGAGATGTATGTCGCAAAGAAAGCCAGGACGATAAAGGCCAGGGGCATGTTCGAAGAGCAGAAGTGGGTTGGAGGGCGTATGGGGTATACGCTCATAAGATCGATTGATACGAGCGAGAAGGTTCACATGGCCATGAGATCTCGAGGATTTAATGGAGACATCAAAATAATGCAGGAATTCCAGATGCAGAATCGCGATTATATCGCAGGAGGCATAGCGATATGCTTCAGTCTAGTGCTGGTGCTGATCTCCCAGAACATCATCAGGATTTAGGAATTATGGAACCTAGCTTCGATCTGAAAAATGTATCCTATTCATACATCGGCAAGATAGATGCTTTAAGGGATATAAGCCTGAAGATAGCCCCTGGCGAGCAGATATCCATAATCGGCTCTAATGGTAGCGGCAAGTCTACTTTGCTTGCCATCCTGGATGGGCTAATATATCCTACATCAGGAGAATTCCTAGCCTTTCGGAATCTGATAACCGAAGAGGTCTTTGATAGCATCAAGGATAATGAGTTCCGATCGTATTTCCGAACGAAGGTGGGTTTCGTATTTCAGAATTCGGATGTGCAGCTCTTCTCTCCGACAGTGTTCGAGGAGATCGCCTTCGGGCCGCTGCAGCTCAATGCAACTCCCAAAGAGGTCAATACCAGGGTAGAGGAGGTCCTGGAGATGATGGGCATCACCAAACTCAGGGATCGATCGCCTCATACCCTGAGCGGTGGGGAGAAGAAGAAGGTCTGCATCGCATCTGTTCTGGTCAATAACCCGGACGTCTTGTTATTGGATGAGCCCACGGCAGGACTCGATCCTCGTACACAGCTCTGGCTGATAGAGCTGCTGCAAGAGCTAGGAAGAGCTGGCAAGACCGTGCTCACAGCCAC
The DNA here is from genome assembly GCA_964589745.1 of uncultured Methanotrichaceae archaeon. Lineage (GTDB taxonomy): Archaea > Halobacteriota > Methanosarcinia > Methanotrichales > Methanotrichaceae > Methanothrix. The sequence goes on along the minus strand of CAZPUO010000159.1, from coordinate 2,244 downwards.
TCACGACCTTGAAATCATAGAACAGATCAGCAAAAGGGCCATCGTCATCGGTGAGGACCACAGAGTCAAGGTGGATGGGCCTGCGGGAGATGTGCTGAGCGATTTCGAACTACTGCTAGCCGCGAATCTGATTCATGAGCACATGCACCTGCATGGCAAGCTTGTGCATGAGCATCTGCACGCACATAAGCTGGAGCATATGCATGAGCACGAGACTTGAAATTGTAGATGGAGTATTTCGATGCCAATTCAAAGCATAAGCTAGAGCTCAAGCAACATTATTTTTGATTCGTAACACTTTATAAGACCTTTATGAAAAAGTATTTGAAACATAACCGCTCTAAGTATTGTGGATGGTCAAACGAAGCTGGATCTCGACAATAGTCTATCGTTTGGCCATCAGATCAAAGAAAAGTGAGATGGTAAGAATGGAAGAAAAGCATGAGCACAAACATGAGCCAGAAAAGATGCATGAGCATGAACACGAGCACGAAATCGTGCATGAGCACGAACATGAGCATCAGGGTGAGACTCATGAGCACGAGCATCAACACGAGGTCAAGCACACTCACGAACATGGAGCAGAGGAAGCGCACTATAAAAAGGAGTAAAGAGATTCGAAGTACATGTGATCTCAAAATAGTAGCTAAGAACCTCCCGGAAGAGCAACCGCGAGGCCTATTGAATTAACCTGTTGACAAATATCGTGGATAGAACAAGGCATAAGGCAAAGAAAGCCCTAGGTGGCCCTTGTGTGTCAGAGATGACCGGAAAAACATATCGACAGGTAAGTTGAGGGCTTCGAGTCCTCGCACGGTCCTGAAGTAAAGCCAGTAAGCCGAGGAGATGACGGCTGGTTCCGAATTCTGAACGAATATGATAAGAGCATTCCAGCCCTCATTTCTTTCAGCTGTATTGTGAAAAGCAGATTAGGAAAGATAACCTCGGAATTGTGTCCATGTTGTCCAAAACTGATTAGGTTTTCCTGAAACCCAAATTGCTGTTATCATGATTGTGATCGTACCTCTTATGCCTTTCAATCTGTCCGAATCAATTTCCTGGCTGACAATAAGATCTTTTATGCCGAAAAGCATCAAAATCCGAAGAGAATTGGGTGCGTATAAAGCTCCTGCGCGAGATAACGGGAAGAGAAAGATCTGATTGGGCGGCTGTATTAAATTAAAATATAGATCTTAGCGCATAGTAAGTTTACTGATACCAAGTTGAATATTGATTCTGATTGAAGTTGGGCGAATCTTTCAGATTAAATCTGCTTTTATTAGTACATTTTATCTACAAATAAAAATATTCACCAAAATTTTCTGCGTCCAAAGACAATTAATGCTACAAAAAGCAGCTATATGCTCTCAAAAATTTAGTAGTTTTCTTCACAAATCCGATAAGAAAGTATTTTATAGTTAAAATTGGACATTAGGGTTAAGCGCAAATTTAAACGGAGGTGGAGATCTACATGTGTTGCCATACAGATGATAAACATGAACATGCGCACGAGCATAAGGGCGAGACGCACATCCATGAGCACATTCACGATGCAGAGCACAAGCACACGCACAAGTGCTGTCATTAGAATGAACTTTTCAAAGGTGTTATGGCGAAAGTAGCCCTGTCGCATGTGAAAGCTGTGGGTTCAGCGACGCGACAGGGCTAATCTTCATTTTATGGTGCCCGGACAATATTTAAAGGAGCATCTGAGGCTGATAGCTATTCTTAGAGCTATTCCGGCGTTATAAAGACCTGAACCTCCCTCAGGGGGTGATTATGTCTATCCACCACCTGAACAAACTCCCCATCCTTTACCCCAGGATCTGAACCTATCACCTGCCTGGAAAAAACCCGCCCCCCTCGGGCTACGAATGGAACCGCCGCATCCTTAATCACCACTCTCCTGATCGGAGACTCACAAGCAGTTTCAGGCATATCACATTCTCCCCTATGAGATCGTTCTAATACCTAATTAATCTTAATATGTAATAAACTTTTTGATTGGATTAACACCAAACCGAATTTGTAGAACAAATTATGGATTATACTCCCCCGGATCAATTTTGATATTGGGCTCGCTAATCAATGAATCCTTCAGCCTCAAAGATAAGGTTGCCTTTCTCATCCAAATTTCTGATCATTGCCCGGGTGGCCTTATCTCTGGATACGGGATTCATATCGTTATCAAAGTCAAACGTTGCGGCGGCGGACCCCGCTGCAAGCAGGCGGGGCATGTTCCCG